>JAHFBB010000183.1 GCA_023250255.1 Chloroflexota bacterium
GAGGCGGTCATGCTCATCAAGCCACTGCGCTTCATGAACCGCTCTGGCGCGCCGGTCCGCGCGGCCGTCGGCCGAACCGGCGTCGACCCCGAGGTCGACCTGCTGGTCATCGCCGACGACATCGACCTGCCGCTGGGCAAGATCCGCCTGCGGACCGGCGGTTCCGCCGGTGGACACAACGGCCTGCGCGACATCATCGCCTCGCTCGATACCGAGCAGTTCAGCCGATTGCGAGTTGGCATTGGCCGCAACGGCGACGCTGCGGATCATGTGCTGTCCACGTTTGAGGCTGCCGAGCACGACCTGGCGGCGGAGGCCATCGCCACCGCGGCCGACGCAGCCGAGCGCTGGCTGGCAGAGGGTATGGACGCGGCCATGAACGCGTTCAACGGCGTGGACCTGGCCGAGCCGCCGGAGGCGTGAGCCCGACCAACGGTTTCGCCCGGCTGGCGGCAGGAGGGCGCCTGGCGCACCTCGTTCCCACCTTGCCTTCCGGCAGCGGTGCCGGTCCGTGGCGGATTCCCGACGCCGGCCGTGCGGCATGGCTGGCGGCGCGCCGACGCGCCCTGGAGGTCGGACGGCCACTGGTGGTCGTCACCCGGACGAACGAGGAGGCCCATTGGCTGGCCGACGACCTCGCCGCCTGGCTGGAGGGCACGGTCCCGCAGGTGCTGGCGGAGCGTGGAGCCATTCCCCTCGAACGCGCGCTCCCCGAACGGGAGGAATCCGCTGCTCGTCTGGAGGTGCTGGCGGACATCGGTCATCGCCGGGCGGTGGTGATTGCCTCGCTCCTGGCGCTCGCCCAGCGAACCCTGGCGGTCGAACAATTGAGCGCTGCCACCCGGACGGTGGTGGTCGAAAAGGCGGTGAACGTCCGCGACCTGACCAGCGGCCTGCTGGCGGGTGGCTACGAGGCGACATCGGAGGTCACGGGAGTTGGCGAATACGCCGTCCGCGGCGGTCTGCTTGATATCTGGCCGCCGGGGTCCAACGATCCGGTCCGGATCGAGTTGTTCGGCGATACCGTCGAAAGCCTCCGCCTGTTCGACCCGATGACCCAGGCGAGCCGTCGGCGGCTCGAGCGCATTCGCCTCCTGCCGGCCTCCGAGTTTCTACCCCCCGCCGGTTGGGACGGCCTCCGCGGCATCGCGGATCTCACGGGGTATGAGATTCTCGAGGCGGATCTGGCCCGCCTCGAACTGGGCGAGGTGGGAGAAGCGGCCGAGACGTGGGCATACGGCCTGACCGCTGGCCCGGCTATCGACCATCTGCCTGCCGATGCCGACGTGGTGCTGCTGGACTCCGCCTTGTTGCGGGCGACCGCGGAGGACCTTGACGCCACGGTCGCTGATCGCCTGGCCCGGCTGGCCGAAGCCACCGAACTGCCGGCGGCCTGGCCCAAGCCGTTCGATGCGGCCGCAACGCTGGCCGCGCTGGAAACCCGAGCCTCGTTCGTCGAAGCCGGCGGCGACGGACTCGACCCCGGTTACCGCCCCGCGCCCCTGCCCGACGGCGGCAGAGATGCACTGGCGGCGTGGCTCGCTGAACGGGTGGTGGACCACACCAAGGTGGTGGTGAGCACCGATCAGGCCCACCGCCTGGCCGAACTGCTCGAGGACCGTGCCGACCCGATCGAGGTCATCCATGGCTCGCTGCAGGCCGGCTTTGCCCTGCCGGCCCAGGGCCTGTTGGTGCTCAGTGACCACGAACTGTTCGCGGCCAACCGGATTCGCCGCCGGCTGACCGCCAAGCGGGTCGTCACCCGTGACCTCATTGGTCGATTGGAGGTTGGCGACCTGCTCGTCCACGTGGATCACGGCATTGCCCGCTATGCCGGGATGACCCAACGGACCTACGGCTCCGACACCCACGAGTACCTGCAACTCGATTTCGCCGGCGATGACAAGATCTTCCTGCCGGCCGACCAGATTGGTCGGATTGGACGCTACGGCGGGGGGCCCGGGCCGGCGCTCAGCCGACTCGGCGGCCGGGAATGGGCGCGCACCCGCAGTCGGGTCGAGCGGGCGGTGGCGGACCTCGCCGACGAACTGCTGGAGCTGTATGCCGCCCGCGACGATGCGCCCGGCTTCGCCTTCAGCGACGACACGGTCTGGCAGACCGAACTCGAGGAGGCCTTCCCCTACTCGGAGACCCCCGATCAGGAAAAGACGATTGTCGCGGTGAAGGCGGACATGCTCCGCCGGAGACCGATGGACCGGCTGGTCTGCGGCGACGTTGGCTACGGCAAGACCGAGGTGGCAATCCGGGCCGCGTTCCGGGCCGTCCAGGATGGGCGACAGGTCGCGGTGCTGGTGCCGACGACGGTCCTCGCCCAACAGCACCTCCACACCTTCCAACAGCGGATGGCGCCGTTCCCGATCCGGGTCGAGGTGATGAGCCGATTCGTCTCGAAGGGCAGGCAGGCGGAGACATTGGACGGGCTGGCGGCGGGGACGGTGGACATCGTGGTCGGCACCCATCGGCTCCTCAGCCGTGACGTCCGGTTCCGCCAGCTTGGACTGCTGGTGGTGGATGAGGAGCATCGGTTCGGGGTCAGCCACAAGGAACGGATCAAGCAACTTCGACGCGAGGTGGACGTGCTGACCCTGTCGGCCACCCCCATCCCGCGGACGCTCCATCTCTCGCTGGTGGGCATCCGGGACCTGTCGGTCATCGAGACCGCTCCCGAGGCCCGCCTGCCGATCCAGACGCGGATTGCCGAGGACGACGACGGACTCGTTCGCGACGCCATCGTCCGCGAGCTTGATCGTGGTGGGCAGGTGTTCTACGTCCATAACCGGATCGAGACCATCGAAGCCGCCTCGGCGCGCATTCGGCGCCTGGTCCCGCGGGCGCGGGTGGCCATCGGTCACGGGCAGATGGCCGAGGGCATGCTCGAGCGGGTCATGCTCGACTTTGACTCGGGTACGTTCGACGTGCTGGTGTGCACGACCATCATCGAGTCGGGACTGGACATCCCGAACGCGAACACCATCATCATCGCCCGGGCCGACACGTTCGGTCTCGCCCAGCTCTACCAGTTGCGCGGGCGGGTGGGACGGAGTGACCGCCGCGCTCACGCGTATCTGCTGCACCGTCGTGGGTCCCCACTGTCGCTCATCGCTCGTCGACGGCTGCACGCCATCTTCAGTGCGTCCGACCTCGGCGCCGGGTACCAGATCGCCCTGTCGGACCTCGAGATCCGGGGAGCGGGCAATATCCTCGGTGCCGAACAGTCCGGCCA
>JAHFBB010000184.1 GCA_023250255.1 Chloroflexota bacterium
GGCTACCACGGCCACCACGACGAGGTGCTGATCAGCATCCAACCTGCCCGCGAGGCCATGGGACCGGTCGAGTCCCCGAATAGCGTCTCGGCCACAGCCGGCATGCCGGCCAGCAGGCTAGCGGAAACGATCATCGCCCCATTCAACGAGGCGGAGATGGTCGCGGCCCTGCTGGAGAGCCACCGGGGCGAGATCGCTGCGATCATCGTCGAGCCGGTCCAGTTCAACATCGGCGTGGTGCCACCCCGCGAGGGGTTCTTGGAGCGCCTGCGGGAACTGGCGACCGAGCACGGCGCGCTGCTGATCTTCGATGAGGTGAAGACCGGGGTGGTGCTGGCGTACGGTGGGGCAACGGAGTGGTTTGGGGTCCAGCCGGACCTGCTCTGCCTGGCCAAGAGCATCGGTGGTGGGGTGCCTATTGGCGCGTTCACCGGGCGCGAAGCGGTCATGCGGGTCATCGAGGAATTGCCCGCGCCCTCCGACAGCGAGGCCGGCGTCGAGCATTCCACCCTGGCCGGCGGGGCTGACCGAGTCGCCCACCTGGGCACCTTCAACGGCAATCCGCTGTCCATGGCTGCCGGGGTGGCGACCCTCACCCAGGTGCTCACCCGCGAGGTCTACCCGCGCCTCCACGCCCTGGCCGCCCGGTTGACCGAGGGTTGTCAGGCGGTCATCGACCAGCACGGACTGCCCGGCTATGCCATCAACGTCGGCCCCAAGGGGTGCGTCATGTTCACACCCGGGCGGGTGACGAATTACCGCGACTTCATCGGTCTCGACGCGGAGTTGTGGGCAGCCAGCTTCTTCTTCCTCGCCAATCGCGGCATCCTGCTGCCCCCCGGAGCCGACGACCAGTGGACGCTTTCGGTCCAGCACACCCAGGCCGACGTGGACCGCTATATCGAGGTATTCGCCGAGTTCGGTGCCGAACTGACCGCGGGCCATGCTTGAACGGCTCGCCCGTCCGCTGGCGGGGATCTCGAACGCCCTCGCCGGGGCGGTTGACCGCTTCTATCGGATCCTCGGGCGACCGGGGAAGTTCTTCCAGGACTTCCTGAACGGGGCGTGGCTCGGCCATTCGGTCCACCCGGTCTTGACCGATGTCGTCGTGGGCGGGGGTCTGGTGGCGATCCTGTTCGTCATCCTGGGCTCGTTCGGGGTGACCGGTCTCGAAGACGCGATCGATTGGACCCTGCTCCTGACGTGGCTGGCGGCGGTTGCCACCATTGCGACCGGCCTGACTGACTACAAGGACACGGCAATCGGCAACGAGCGCAACATCGCCGGCGCCCACGGGATGATCAACATCGTCGCCAGTATCGGTCTGTTCAAAGCCTGGTTGGTCTATCTCGCAGAACCGGGCTGGCTGGGACCCACCCTGCTGATCGGGTCGTACCTGCTGTTGAGCCTCGGCGCGTTTGTCGGCGGCCATCTCGTGTTCAAGTACGGCTACATGGTGAACTTCCACGCGTTCGGCGGTGAACGCCGGGTCCGGGACTTCGCACCTGTACTGCCCGTCGCGGAGCTCGCGCCCGATACCCCGACCCGGGTCGCGCTCGGTCCGACCAACCTGTTCGTCGTGCGTCGCGGCGACCTGGTGTATGCGCTGGCGGACACCTGCTCGCATGCGGGCGGCCCGTTGTCCAAGGGCGCCGTGGTGGGCGACACGATTGTCTGTCCCTGGCATGGATCTGCCTTCCGCATGGCCGATGGTGCGGTCCGCCATGGTCCGGCGACATCGCGCCAGGTGTCGTATGCGGCTCGCATCCACGAAGGCCAGGTTGAAGTCCAGGGTCCTCGCGGGGTCAGCCGATGACGTACCGGCTCACCGCTGAGCACGACGAACTGCGCGCCTTCGTCCGCCAGCTTGCCGATGAACGGATCGCCCCCCGGGCGGCGGAGATCGATGCCAAGGCCGAATTTCCCTGGGACCTCAAAGAGCTCCTCGCCGAGCACGACCTGCTGGGAACCGGATTCGAAGAACGGTACGGCGGGACGGCGCTGGACGGGATTGGTCAGTGCATCGTGGCCGAGGAAATCGCCCGGGCGGATGCGACCACCAGCCTGATTCCCATCGTGCAGAAACTCGGGGCATTGCCCATCGTGCTGGCGGGAAACGACGACCAGAAGGATCGGTATCTGCCGCGGCTCGCGTCTGGCGAATGGCTGGCGGCGTTTGGACTGACCGAAGCGGGCGCGGGCAGTGACGTCGCGGCGCTGCGCATGCGGGCGACCCGCACCGCGGACGGGTATCGGCTCACCGGCAGCAAGCGGTTCATCACCCACGGTTCGATTGCCAACCTGGTGACCGTGTTTGCCCTGACCGATCCCGATGCGGGCGGCAAGAAGGGGACGAGCGCGTTCATCGTCGAGACCGATACGCCTGGGTTCTCGGTCCCGCGGCTCGAACACAAGATGGGGATTCGCGGTTCTCCAACCGCCGAACTCGTCCTGGAGGACGTCGTCGTGCCGGAGGTCAACCGACTCGGGGCGGAGGGGGACGGGTTCAGCATCGCGCTGGCCACGCTGGACCGCTCCCGGCTCTCGATTGCCGCGCAGGCGGTTGGCATTGCCAGCGGCGCCCTGGATGCGGCCATGGCCTACGCCGTCGACCGCCAGCAGTTCGGCAGCCGGGTGGCCGAGTTCGAGGGCATCCAGTTCATGCTGGCCGACATGGCGGCCGGCACCGAGGCGGCGCGCCAGCTGACCTATGCCGCCGCGGCCCGGGTGGACCTGGGTGCCGATGACCTTGCCTATTGGACCAGCACGGCCAAGATCATTGCCGGCGACAACGCCATGCGGGTGACGACCGATGCGGTCCAGGTCCTGGGCGGCTACGGTTACGTGACCGAATACCCGGTCGAACGGATGATGCGCGATGCGAAGATCACCCAGCTCTACGAGGGGACCCAGCAGATTCAACGCCTGATCGTCGCCCGCCAGCTCCTGCAGCGGGCCGGCGTCTCCGCCCGCCGCTGATACTACGGAGCCAAGCCTCATGAAGATCGTGGTCTGCGTCAAGCAGGTCCCGGCCACCACTGCCGACAAGCGCTACACCTCCGATTTCCGGCTGGACCGCGCCGCGACCGAAGCCGTGGTGAACCCGCTCGACGAATACGCCATCGAGCAGGCCCTCCGCCTGAAGGAGGCAGGGACAGTGGACGAGATCGTCTACCTGTCCATGGGCCCTGAGCCCGCCGCCGAAGCGCTCCGTCGCGCCCTGGCCATGGGTGGTGACAGTGG
>JAHFBB010000025.1 GCA_023250255.1 Chloroflexota bacterium
CCTTCCTGCAGACCTACATCTAGGCTGCAGTCAGACCGATGACGCCCGGCCGGGCCACCCGGCCGGGCGTCTGACTACCCGGTAGCATCGGGTCATGAGTTCCGTCGGCGAACGGCTCCGGGTCGATGATTTCAACTACCCATTGCCGGCGTCGGCAATCGCTCAACGCCCGGCCGAACCTCGAGACGCCAGTCGCCTGCTGATCATCGACCGAGCCGGTTCCCAGGTCGGGCACCCCGCACTCGACCACGACCTATTTGCCGGCATTGGGCGACGGCTTGCTCGAGGTGATCTGCTCGTGGTCAACGACAGTCGGGTGCTACGCGCGCGCGGGCGAGGTCGCCAGCGCGGCGGGGGAGCGGCCGAGATCCTGTTGCTCCGACCGATGCCGGACGGACGCTGGGAAGCCCTCGTGCGACCCTCGCGACGACTACGGAGCGGTGCGTCGCTTCAGATTGGGGACGACGTCGCCACGATTCAGGAACCTGTGGGCGAGGGAACCCGGGCGGTCAGTTTTTCGCGTGATGCCGCCGACGTGATGAGCGCCCACGGAGAAATGCCGCTGCCGCCCTACATCCACGCTGGCGGATCCACCGATGATCGCTATCAGACGGTCTACGCGGACCCACCCGGGTCCTCCGCCGCCCCGACCGCGGGGCTGCATTTCACGCCGCGCCTTCTCGACGAGCTGGCCGCCCAGGGCGTCGGGCGTGCCGCGCTGACTCTCCACGTGGGTCTCGACACCTTTAAGCCGCTGGACGGCACCTACGTGGACGAGCACGCCATCCACCGGGAGTGGTACGAACTGCCCCCCGCAACCCGGGAGCACATCGAATCCACTAGGGTCTCGGGAGGGCGAGTCGTGGCGGTTGGAACGACCACGACCCGCGTGTTGGAAACGTTCGCTCGGACCTCGGAGTCCCTAGGCTGGACGGACCTCTACCTGACGCCACCCCACCGGTTCGAACTGGTCGACGCACTGATCACCAATTTCCATCTGCCGCAGAGTTCACTGCTGCTGCTGGTCACCGCGTTCCTGCAGGACGGGATGGGGGAGACATCCGCCCTCGGGGCGCGTGACACCCTGCTGGCCGCCTATCGCGCTGCCTTGGCTGACGACTATCGGTTCTTCAGCTTCGGCGATGCGATGCTGATTGTCTGAGCCGCCGCCTCGCTATCCTCGGCTCAATGCCCTCACCGATCTCGTTCACCTCCCGGTCGACCGGGTTCGGTCGTGCACGCCTGGGGCGGCTCGATACGCCGCACGGCACTATCGACACACCCCAGTTCATGCCGGTGGGCACCCAGGGAAGCGTGAAGGCGCTGGCGCCGAATGACCTGCGGGCGGCAGGAACCCAGATTCTGCTGGGCAATACCTACCACCTCTCATTGCGACCGGGAGCGGAGCGGATCGCGCGCTTGGGTGGACTGCACCGATTCATGGCCTGGAATGGACCGATCCTCACCGACTCCGGCGGATTCCAGGTGTTCTCGCTCGGCCATCTCCGCCGCGTGGACGACGACGGCGTGACCTTCACCTCGCACCTCGACGGGTCGGAACAGCGCCTGACACCGGAGCGGGCGATCGAGATCCAGGAGGCCCTGGGAAGCGACATCGCCATGGTCCTCGATGAGCTGGTGGATCCGGCAGGACGGCCGAGCGAGGTTGCCGATGCGTTGGCCAGAACACATCGCTGGACCGAGCGATGCCTGGCGGCGCGCTCGCGCCCGGATCAGGCGGTGTTCGGCATCATCCAGGGCGGGATCGACCCGGCACTGCGTCATCGTTCTGCAGAACAGACCAAGGATCTGCCCGTTGACGGTCTGGCCGTGGGCGGCCTGTCGGTGGGGGAGTCCAAGGCAGACATGGCGGCGACCCTGTCCATCGTGGGCGACGTCCTCGGCGACGACCAGCGGGTGCGCTACCTGATGGGCGTTGGTGCCCCGCCGGACTTCTTCATGGCAGTCGAGCGCGGCATTGACCTGTTCGATTGCGTTCTACCGACCCGCGTGGCGCGCAATGGCCAACTGTGGACCTGGGACGGGCGGTTGAACCTGCGGAACGCGCGCTTCCTGGACGATGACCAGCCCGTGGACGCAAGGTGCCGGTGCGAAACCTGCCAGACGTTTTCACGCGCCTACCTGGCGCATCTGTTTCGGGCCGAGGAGTTGCTCGCCTACCGGCTGGCCAGCCTCCACAACCTGACCTTCACCCTGGACCTGCTCGCCGAATTGCGGGCCTCGCTGGCAGAGGGGTCATTCGCCGCCCTGGGTGAGCGGATCACCAGGGCCTACTCGCGCTGATCCACAGCCGGGCTCCCTCCGACGTGCAGGCGGACGGCCGCCGTCGGTGCGGGGCGCCCGTATACTTTGCGGCATCCTCCAGGCAGCAGAAAGCCGCCAGTAAGGGACCGATACGAGCCTCCGAAGATCATCGGGGGCACCTCGATCGCCACTGAAGGGACGAGCGATGGGAAACCGAGATCGCCCGCGGCACCAGCCGAAGCGAAAGGCAAAGGAGAAGGGCCCCAAAGTGGCTCCGCCCCCCGCGGTCTACCAGCCGACGCAGACGGTGGAGGTTGTCAAACCCAAACGGAAGCCCCGACACGAACCCGGCGATACCCCGTAATCTCAGCGGGCCGCCACCACCATCAAAGGAGCCCGCAGACCTCATGGAAGCCACGGTGACCCAGACCCCTCCAGTCCGCGAAACCGAGCGCAGCCGCGCGGTAGACGCCGCCATCAGCCAGATTGAAAAGCAGTTCGGGCGCGGGGCGATCATGCGTCTGGGCGATGAAGGGGCGCGCATGGCGGTCGAGGTCATTTCGACCGGCTCGATTGCCCTGGACCTGGCCCTTGGGGTGGGTGGCGTGCCTCGCGGCCGGATCACCGAGATCTACGGCCCCGAGTCGAGCGGCAAGACGACCCTGTGCTACCACGTAGCCGCGAATGCCCAGCGGGCCGGCGGCGTGGTCGCGTTCATCGATGCCGAGCACGCCCTGGATCCGATTTACGCGCGGAACGTCGGGGTCGACGTGGACAACCTCCTCGTCAGCCAGCCCGATACCGGTGAGCAGGCGCTCGAGATCGCCGAAACGCTGATCCGCAGCGCCGGCGTGGACATCGTGATCATCGACTCAGTCGCAGCCCTTGTGCCCCGCGCCGAGATCGAGGGCGAGATGGGGGACTCGTTCGTCGGCCTGCAGGCGCGCCTGATGAGCCAGGCACTCCGCAAGTTGACCGGTGCCGTGAATCGGTCGAATACCGCACTCGTATTCACGAATCAGCTGCGCGAGAAGATCGGCGTCATGTTCGGTAGCCCTGAAACAACTCCAGGCGGACGGGCGCTGAAGTTCTATGCATCGATTCGGATGGACATCCGCCGGATCGAGACCCTCAAGTCCGGACAGGACGCGGTTGGCAGCCGAACGCGGGTCAAGGTCGTCAAGAACAAGGTTGCGTCGCCGTTCCGGGTGGCGGAGTTCGACATCCTGTACAACGAGGGCATCAGCCGCGAGGGGGGCCTGCTCGACGTGGGCATCGCTGCCGGCGTACTGAGCAAGACCGGTGCATGGATCAACTACGGGGATACGCGCCTCGGAAACGGGCGCGAGGCGGCGCGGGAGTTTCTGAAGACCAATCCGGACCTGGCCAACCAGCTCGAATCCGACATCCGAGAACGGGTCTCTTCGATCGTGGTCGGGGTCGAGGTGGCACCTGACGCAACGCCGGGGGCTGCGCCCAACGGCGGCTGACTCCGAGCCGCCCGATCAGGCGGCCGCCCTCGAGATTGCCGCTCGCTACCTGGCACCGAGACCTCGCAGCATGTGGGAGGTCCGTCGACGACTGCGCAAGGCGGGAGTCGACGATGCTACCTGTGCCGCCACCCTCGACGAACTGCAGCGGTTCGGGTTCGTGGACGACCTGTCGTTCGCCCGCTGGTGGCTTGAGCAGCGGGACCGCCACTCGCCGCGCGGTCGCCGCGGGATCGAGGCTGAACTGCATCAGCACGGGGTGGATCGCGAGATCATCGCCGCCCTGCGGTTGGAAGACGGGGAGCCTCGGGCGGCGGGGAACGAGGATCTCCCATCCACCGAAGAGGACCGCGCGGCCGCGGCACTCGCCGGCCATCTCGGCGATCGGCCAGTCAGTCGCGAACGGCGCGACCTGCAGCGACTGGCCGCGTACCTGGTGCGTCGCGGCTTTGGCGGTGATGTCGCCTGGGGCGCCGTGCGGAATGCTGCCGAAGCCGCGGATGAGGAGGCGGACTCGGAGTCCTGACCTGTGAATCTTGACCAAACCGGAGTTGCGCTACACTCGCAGTCCGGCGCCGGCCCAGCGTCGTTCTGGACCTGATTTGAAGGCCTGCCATTCGGCGGGCAACCCAGCCAAACGGGGCTCCATCACCCTGGAGGAGCCGATGCCTGACATCAATGTCGTCATTGGTATTGCCGCGGTCGCCGGAGTTGTCGGCGTTGCCATCGGATACCTCGCCCGGCGGCTCCTGGCCGCCTCGGCGGTCAAGAATGCGGAAGGCTATGCCGAACGGCTGATGGCCGACGCGCGGACCAAACAGAAGGAGATCGTCCTCGAGGGAAAGGACGAGGTTCTTCAACTCCGCCGCGCTGCCGAAGAGGAGGCCCGCGAACGTCGAACTGACCTCCAGCGACAGGAGCGCCTGCTGCTTGATCGTGCCGAGTCGCTCGACCGCAAGACCGAGACGATTGATCGACGCGAGGAATCTCTCGATACCCGGTTCAACGAGCTCGACGCCGAGCGGGTGGCCATCGCCGAGGCGCGCGAGCGGCAGCTGGCTGCGTTGGAACGAACCAGCGGCCTGACCGCCAGCGAGGCTCGGGCGGCGCTCATCGGCGAGATCGTCGGCGAGGCCGAAGCCGAGGCGTCGCATCGGGTCCGCGAGATCGAGCGCTCTGCGCGTGAGGAGGGAGACGAGCGAGCCCGTCGGATTCTGACCACGGTCATGCAGCGGATCGCGGCTGACCACACCTCCGAGGCGAGCGTGACGGTGGTCCACCTTCCGTCGGAGGATATGAAGGGCCGAATCATCGGCCGTGAAGGCCGCAACATCCGAGCCCTGGAGCAGGCCACCGGGGTCGATTTGATCATCGACGACACGCCCGAAGCGGTCGTCCTGTCGGGGTTCGACCCGGTCCGCCGGGAGATCGCCCGACTGGCGCTGACCAAGCTGATGGCGGACGGCAGGATTCATCCTGGGCGGATCGAGGAGATCGTGGCGAAATGTCGCCAGGAGCTGGAGACGGTCATGCGCCAGGCCGGCGAGCAGGCGGCCTATGACGCGGGCGTCCCCGGATTGCACGCCGAACTCATTCGCCTCCTCGGCCGCCTGAAATATCGGACGAGCTACGGACAGAATGTCCTCAACCACTGTGTCGAAACGGCTCGGCTGGCGGGGGTGCTGGCCGCGGAGATCGGTGCGGATATCGCTGAATCGAAGAAGGGCGGACTGCTGCACGACATCGGCAAGGCGGTGGACCACGAGGTGGACGGCCCGCACGCAGCCATCGGTGCCGATATCGCCATTCGCTACGGGATCAACGCGGTAGTGGCCAACTGCATTGCTGCCCACCACCAGGAGGTCGAGCAGGAATCGGTCGAGGCGACCGTCGTCCAGATCGCCGACGCGATCAGCGCATCACGTCCGGGCGCGCGCGGGGAAGCGCTCGACAACTACATCAAGCGCCTGGACGACCTGCAACAGATCGCGCTGAGTTTCCCGGGAGTTGAACGCTGTTACGCGATCCAGGCCGGGCGTGAGGTCCGGATCCTGGTGCATCCGGAGTCCATGGATGACGCGGCGTCGACCCGGCTGGCGCGGGACGTCGTCCGCAAGATCGAGGAACAACTCAAGTACCCCGGTCAGATCAAGGTGACCGTCATTCGCGAGACCCGCGCCGTGGACTACGCTCGATGACCGATCGCGCCGCGCTGCTGCGGTGCCTGGTGATCGGCGACATCATTGGCAAGCCAGGTCGGCTGGCGATCGAGCAGGTGGTGCCACAGCTGCGGGCCGAGCTCGATCTGGACCTGGTCATCGCCAATGGCGAGAACGTGGCCGCCGGCGCAGGCTTGACGCCTGGCCTCGCCGAGGAACTGCTGGCAGCGGGGATCGACGTCATCACCAGCGGCAACCACATCTGGGACAAGCGCGAGATCTACGAATATCTCGACACCGGCCGTCCAGTTCTCCGTCCGTTGAACTATCCCGGTGATGCCCCCGGCCGCGGCTGGCTGGTGCACGAGTTGCCTGACGGCGACAGTGTGGCGGTCATCAACCTGATCGGTCGCGTGACCATGAACCAGCTCGACTCGCCGTTTCTCGCGGCCGATGCTCTGCTCGATGGCAGCGCCGAACCGCTGCCTCCGGTTCGGATCGTGGACTTTCACTGCGAACTGACCTCGGAGAAGAACGCCATGGGCTGGTACCTCGACGGTCGGGTGAGCGCGGTGATCGGCACCCATACCCACGTCCCAACCGCCGACGCGCGGCTGCTGCCGGGAGGGACCGCCTACCTGAGCGACGTCGGCATGACCGGACCCCGCGACTCGATCATCGGTTTTCGGCTGGACACCGTGCTGCCCCGCTTCCTCCGACACCTGCCCACCCGATTCGAGGTGGGGGACGGGCCGGTCTCGTTCAACGGCGCGCTCATCACCATCGACCGCCGGACCGGCCGATCCGAGAACATCGAGCTGGTTCAGCGGGTGGTGGAGGTCGATCCAGACCGATGACAGCCGCCCGCCCCCGGCGTGCGGTGGCTCCACCCCTGGCCGCCGTTCTCGGCCCGACTGCGGTCGGTAAGACCGAGTTCGTACTCGCACTGGCCCAGCGTTTGCCGATCGAAGTCCTGGTCGCGGACTCACGCCAGGTCTACCGGGGAATGGATATCGGAACGGCCAAGCCGACACCGGCTGAGCAAACAGCCGTCACCCACCACCTCATCGATCTGGTCGAACCCGACGAACCGTTTTCGGTCGCTGTCTGGCTCGAACGGGCGCGGGCCGTCATTCCCGAGATTCGTGCTCGTGGTCGGCTGCCAGTCGTCGTGGGTGGCACGGGTCTGTATGTCAGCGCCCTGGTCGATGGCCTGGACCTCGTCAGCCAGCCGCACGCGCCGGAGATCCGCCAGCAGCTCACCGCCGAATTCGAAGCCGGGGGTCTGGCGCCCCTCGCTGCTCGGTTGAGCGTTGTCGACCCCCTGGTGGCGGCACAGACCGACCTGGACAACCCACGGCGGGTCCTTCGGGCCCTAGAGCGCGGTCTCGCGGGCGGCCGTACTGACGCGCTCCCGCGGAGCGAGCCTTATCCGGGTCGCCTTGCCCTCCTGGGCCTGCGGCGGCCAACCAAGGTCCTCGACGCGCGGATCGGGGATCGCGCCCTGGCCATGTTCGGCAGCGGCCTGCTCGATGAGGCCCGAATGATGATCGAGCGTGGCGTGTCGCCCGCGAGCCCGGCTGCCAGCGGCCACGGCTACGCCGAGGCCATTCGGGTCGCGACGGGGGAGTGGGGTCTCAATCAGGCAATCGAGGCTACCGCTCGTCGGGTGCGCCAGTACGCCCGACGGCAGTGGCGCTGGTTCCGCCGCGACACCCGGATTGTTTGGCTCGCCGTCGGCGACCTGCCCGCGTCGGATCCCGAACTCGTTGGGCGGGGGAGTGATCTCGTGGCATCGCTCCTGAACCACTAGCATCGGCCGCATGTCCCGCTCGCCAGTGGTCATTGATCTCACGACTCCCACCGAGCGCGCCTTCCTGATCGCGCTTGAACCTCCTGGCGATGACCAGTGGCCGGTTGAGCGGCGACTCGCTGAACTCGCCGCTCTCGCTGAAACCGCCGGGGCGACCGTGGTCGGATCAACGAGCCAGCGGCGTGCAGCGCCCGACCCGGTCTGGTACCTCGGGCGCGGTCGGGCGGCCGAACTGGCAGATGAAAAGGCCGCCACCGATTTCTCCGTGCTGATCGTGGACGACGAATTGCGACCCAACCAGCAACGAAGCCTCGAGAAGCTGCTCGACTGCAAGGTGCTGGACCGGAGCGCGCTCATCCTCGACATCTTTGCCCGCCACGCGACGACCCGCGAGGGGCGCCTCCAGGTCGAGTTGGCTCAACTCGAGTACCACCTCCCGCGCCTGACCCGGATGTGGACGCACCTTTCACGCACCGCCGGTGGAATCGGCACCCGGGGTCCCGGAGAAAGCCAGTTAGAGACCGATCGACGGCTGATTCGTCAGCGCATCAAGCGCGTCCAGGCCGACCTGGTGGACGTGAAGCGTCAGCGGCGCACGTCGTCGCGCCAACGCGACCGGTCCGAGATCGCCACCGTGGCCCTGGTCGGGTACACGAACGCCGGCAAGAGCACGCTGCTCAACGCCCTGGCCGGGAGTGACGTGTTCGTGGCGGACATGGTCTTCGCCACGCTCGATCCGACGGCTCGTCGGATGGCATTGCCATCGGGCCAGCGGATCGTGCTGACCGACACCGTGGGATTCATCAACAAGCTCCCGCACGACCTCGTCGAGGCCTTCCAGGCGACCCTGGAGGAGGTCGTTCGGGCGGACCTGCTGGTCGAGGTCGTGGATGCCGCCGATCCGGACTTCATCGCCCAGCAGACGACCGTCCAGGGGGTCCTTGATGACCTTGGAGCCGGCGATACGCCGCGTCTGACGGTGTACAACAAACTAGACCTACTCAACGACGGCACGCCGTGGCCAGGGCCGGCTCCCGAGGCGGAAGGGGTCGCCTTCGTCAGCGCTCGCCAGG
>JAHFBB010000185.1 GCA_023250255.1 Chloroflexota bacterium
GCATGAATTTCGGAACCGGGATCCGGAAGCGATTTATCCGGTGACCGAGCATGGCCAGCAGGGCTGGAAGCACGGTCAAGCCGAACAGCATGGTGGCGACGACGGTGGCCACGCCGCCCCATCCCATCGAACGCAGCGACGAGGCTTCGAAGACCGTCAGCGACGCCAGGCCAATCGCGACCGCCACGCCGGAGACCGCGACCGCCTTGCCGACGCTGGTCATCATCCGCTCAAGGGCTTCCGGCACCGGATGGTGCAGGAGTTCCTCCCGGAACCGGCTGACCATGAACAGCGAGTAGTCGATGGCCAGCGCCAGGCCGATCATGGTCGACAGGTTGGTGACAAAGACCGACATGTCCATCACCGCGGCCAGCAGGGCCAGAACGGCGAACGTCGTGGCCAGCGCCATGCCGGCAATGATCAGCGGCAGTCCGGCACCGACCAGCGTGCCGAAGACGATCAGCAGGATCACCGTCGCGATCGGCAGGCTCACCAGCTCGGCGGTCTGGAGGTCCGCTTCGATCTCCTGGTTGAACTCGTGGTAGACCTGCGGGATACCGGTCACCCAGAGATCAACGCCCTCGGGTCGGCCCACGAGGTCGGACAGCCGCTCGCTGTCAGCGACCGCGTCCTCGTCCTGGACGGTGAGTCGGGCGAGCGCGTAGGTGTAGGTCCCATCGGTGCTGATGAATGACGGGTCGCCGCCAGTGGTGCTGTAGGTGATGATCTCGTCGACCATCTCGTCGCCCTCGAGGTCGGACATGCTGTCGGTCACGGTGGCCTGGAATTCGACCGATGCGGCGTCACCGCCCGGATCCTGGTAGACCACGATCATCATCGTGTCCGGTGCCCCAAATCGATCCGCCAGGAGTTCACCGGTGGCCATTGATTCCGAGCCGGGAATGGTCCAGCCACCCTGGGCAAAGGCCCCGCCAGCGACGGACGACCATGCCTGAAGACCGATGACCACGGCCAGCGCTGCGATGGGAATCCAGCGCCGGAATCGATAATCAAATCTGCCGAGGGCCGCAAACACGCCGGGTCGTTCTCCGATTGGGGATGCGTCGATTATGCGATAGCGGCGCGAAATTCGCCCTGCGAGCGATGGTCGCCCCTATGATCGGCCGCGTGACCGCCCTCAACCCCGTCACCTGGTGGCGCGGCCTTGGCTCGATGACCCGCAGCGGCAGCTCGGTCGAGGGCCTGTCGTGGGCGCTCTACGACTTCGCCAACACGATCTTCTCGTTCGCCATCGTCAGTTTCGCGATGGGTCCGTGGGCTACCCGCGCCCTGGGCGAAGGCCCGGGCACGCTGGCATTCACCATCGCCGGCAGCCTGTCGGTCCTGCTCAATGCGGCAGTCTCGCCCGCGCTGGGCGCCATCAGCGACCGAACCGGTGGCCGCAAGCGCTACCTGCTGGTGTTCACCGTCATCTGCATCCTGCCGACGGCGATCATCGGATTCGTCAACATCTGGGTCGGGCTGCTGGCGTTCGCCATCGCCAACTTCGCCTACCAGGCCGCGCTCATCTACTACGACGCCCTGCTCCCCGATATCGCCCGCCATGAGACCCGCGGTCGGCTATCGGGCATCGGGGTGGCGCTGGGCTACCTGGGCACCATCGTGTCGGGGCTGCTGTTGCGGTTCACGACGGACGCCGAGGGCCTCATCACCCCGGCCAGCTTCGTCCTGGTGGCAGCCCTGTTCGGGGTGTTCGCGATTCCGATCTTCGCCCTCGTCCGCGAGCGACAGACCGTTCGCCAGCCGTTCGTTGCCGCGGACGCCCTGCGGTCGTGGAACCAGCTGATCATCACCTGGCGCCATGCTGCGGAGTACCCCGGCCTGCGCAGGTTCATCGTTGGCCGGTTCTTCTATACCGATGCGGTCAATACCGCCATCGCCGTCATGAGCCTGTTCACCATCCACGCGGTCGGCTTCACCGAGGGTGAGGCGCTGTACGTGCTGCTGGGCCTGACGGTGGCCGCGGTCATCGCTTCATTCGGCTGGGGGTTCCTGGTGGACCGGATCGGTCCGAAGCGAACCCTGCTGATCGTCCTGGCCACCTGGGTGGTGGGCCTGCTGATCATCGGCCTGTTCCTGTCGCCGATTCCATTCCTGGTTGCCGGCGTCATCCTGGGTGCCGCGCTGGGCGGGGTGGGCGTCACCGATCGACTCCTGCTCCTCCGACTGGCGCCGCCCGATCAGCTGGGCGAGATGCTCGGGCTGTATGGGTTGGCGGGCAAGTTCAGCGCGGTCATCGGTCCGGTGATCTATGGAACGATCGTTGCCCTGCTGCTGGATTCGCTGGACACGGTCGCGTACCAGATCGCGATCCTGTCCCTGCTCAGCCTGATGGTCGTGGGCTACCTCATCGTGCGCAAGGTTCCCGAGCCGCCGCCGCAATCGGGACTGATTGAATGACCGTGATCGTCGCCCACCGAGGCGCGTCGACGGAGGCCCCGGAGAACACCATGGAGGCCTTCCGCGCCGGTGTCGCGGCGGGAGCCGATGCGATCGAACTCGACGTCCACCTCACCGCTGACGGCGCCCTGGCGGTCATCCACGATGAGACCCTCGAACGCACGACCGATCGGACGGGCTCGGTGGCGAGCCTCTCCATGGACGAGGTGCGCGCCGCGGACGCCGGCTATGCCTTTACCGATGCCTCCGGTACGCACTCATTCCGGGGCATGGGCCTGACGGTGCCGACCCTGGCCGAGGTGCTCGGTTGGCTGCCTGCCAATATCGGCCTGGTGGTCGAGATCAAGGCGGTTGCGGCTACTGACCCCACGGTCGAGGCCCTTCGTGGACGCGAGGATCGGACCACGGTCATCTCGTTCGAGGAACGCGCGATCAACCGGGTCCGCGAACTCAATCCCGAGCTGGCCACCGGCCTGCTGCTGGTCCCAGGGGACAGTTTCGAGCGCGGCCTGGCGTACGCGGTGGAACACGGCCACACCGGCGTCCATCCCTATGAGGCAGACCTGGGATTGGACCCGTCCCCGTTCCTGCAGGCCGCCAGCGCGTGGGAGCGCCAGGTGGGCTGCTACGTGGTCAACGATCCGGATCGGATGCGTGTCCTGGCCGCAGCCGGGCTGTGGGGATTCGTCACCGACGACCCCGCACTCGCCCGGACGACCCTGGATGCGCTGCCCAAACTCGAGCCCTAGCCCAGGGCGGCCTACGCGGCGACCGCATCGGCCACGGCAAAACCAACCT
>JAHFBB010000186.1 GCA_023250255.1 Chloroflexota bacterium
GCGAAGGCGTCGCCCATCGGAACGTGGCCGATCTCCTCGACCTGCCACGCAAAGGCCAGTTCCTGCCCGACGTCCTGTCCGCGGAGGACGTGGCAAAGATTCTCGAAGCGCCGCCCGAGAACGACCCGGTGGGCATCCGCGATCGGGCAATCCTGGAGGTGCTCTACGGCTGCGGCTTACGGGTCAGCGAATTGACCGGACTGGACACGGATCGGCTCGATCTGGGTCGGATGGCCGTGCGGGTCATCGGCAAGGGCAACCGTGAGCGCCGCGTACCGATGGGCGAGCTGGCCCGCGATCGCTTGAGTCGCTACCTGGCAGGTCCGCGGATTGAGTGGACGGCCGGTCGACCATCGCCGGCGGTCTTCGTCAATCAGCGCGGGGGACGCATCGGTCGGGAATCGGTCTGGCGGCTGGTCAAGCAGTGGACCGCAGTGGCAGGCATCGGAGCGGACGTCTCGCCGCACACCTTCCGGCACAGTTTCGCCACCCATCTGCTCGAGGGAGGGGCCGATCTGCGGGTGGTTCAGGCTCTGCTGGGCCATGCTAGCATCAGCACCACCCAGCTCTATACCCACCTCACCGGGGAACGGTTGCGCGAGGTGTACACCCGCGCCCACCCCCGAGCCTAGGAGTCTGCCGGGTTCATGAGTTACGCGACTCAACTGCTCGCCCGTGGCGAGGACATCGTCTTCGAGAGCCGACCGCACTGGTTCAGCGTGGTCGGCCGGACCTGGTTGTGGTTGCTGGCGGCGGTGTTCTTCCTGGCGGTGTTGATCTTCTTCGCAGCCGAGCCCAACGGCGCCGGGCAGCCCCTCGATGGGCCGGCCGAAGTGATCGCCCTGGGGATTCTTGCCCTGTGCGCCGGGCGAGTCGGCTGGGTCATCTGGGGCTGGCGGAACATCCAGTACCTGGTGACCACCCGCCGGATCATCGAGGCGGACGGGATCTTCAACAAGCACATGGCCGATTCGGCGCTCGAGAAGGTGAACGACGCGCACCTGTCGCAGAGCTGGCTCGGACGGATCTTCAACTTCGGCGATCTGGACATCCTCACCGCGGCCGACGAATCGGGGATCAATGACTTCCCGATGCTGGCCGATCCGGTGCAGTTCAAGGTCGCCATGCTCAACCAGAAGGAACAGCTCGAGCATCCGGACCTGGCGTCGCCGGCCTACCAGCGAAGACCCGAGCAGCCGCCCATGGAGCCCGCTGAGCCCATGGCGCCGCGCGCAGGCAGCGACCGCGTGACGGTTGTTCCGCCGCCCGAACCGCCACCCGCGCCGGACGCCCCGCCGCCGGTGGCGGTCCCTGCGACTGCCATTGACGAGACCGCCGCCACCCTCACCCGGCTGGCGACCCTGCGGGACAACGGCCTGATCACCGCCGAGGAGTACGACGCCAAGAAGCGCGAGCTGCTGGGGAGGATCTAGGGTGACCGCCGTCCCGCTGGCGGAGCGGATCGAGGAGACCGCGTCCGCCCTCCGCGATCGGCTGGCCGCCGAGCCCACTCTCACCAATCCTCATGTTGTGCTGGTCCTGGGATCGGGCCTGGGTGACGTCGTCGAGTTGCTCGATCCCGAGCCGCGCCTCCACATCCCGTACGGTGAGTTGCCGAACGTGCCCAGTTCGGGGGTTGTCGGGCACGCCGGAGAGGTCGTGGCTGGGATGGTTGGCGGTCGCCCGACCCTCATCCTGGCCGGCCGTGCGCACGCGTATGAAGGTCACACCCACGCAGAAGTCACCCTCCTCCTGCGAGCCACGTTCCGCATCGGCGCGCAGGCCGTACTGCTGACGAACGCCGCCGGCGGCCTGAACCCCGTCTTCGAGCCGGGCGACCTCATGCTTCTGACCGATCACATCAACCTCTCCGGCCAGAACCCGCTGACCGGGCCAAACGTGGACATCCTCGGTACGCGCTTCCCGGCCATGACCGACGCCTACGACGCCGAGCTGGCGGGCCGGGCCTGGGCGGCGGCCGGGCGCGCCGGGGTCCCGTTACGCCAGGGTGTCTATCTGATGCTCAGTGGACCGAGTTTCGAGACGCGGGCCGAGATGCGGATGCTGCGCGACCTCGGTGCGGACGCGGTCGGCTTGTCGACGGTCCACGAGGTGATCGTCGCGCGCCACGCCGGCGTTCGCGTCCTGGCCATCTCGCTGATCACCAACATGGCCACCCCCGACGTCGCCGAAGGGGCGACGCATGAGGAGGTCATCGCCATGGGCCGGATCGGTGCCGCCAGGCTGACCGCGATCCTCCGCCAACTCCTCCCCGAGATCGCCTGAGGTGGCGCTGGCTGGTCAGAATCTGATCAGTTTCATCGGTCTGATCCTGGGGCTGGTGGTTGGCATCACCGTGCATGAATTCACCCATGCCTACTTGGCCGACGCATTCGGTGACCATCGGGTCCGAGCGCTTGGTCGCGTGTCGCTCAATCCGCTCCGGCACCTGGATCCCCTGGGGACGGTCCTGCTGGTGCTAGTGGGCTTCGGCTGGGGCAAGCCGGTGCCGGTCAACGAGCTGGCGCTGCGACCACCCCGGACGGCGATGGCCCTGGTCGCCGCTGGCGGACCGTTGGCCAACCTGGCGGTGGCATCGGTCTTTGCCCTGTCGTTTCGCCTCGTGCAGCTCAGCGGATTCGGGTCGATCGACCTGGCGAACGTCCTGTACACCGCGGTGTTCATCAACGTCGCTCTGGCGATCCTGAACATCATTCCGGTGCCCCCGCTCGACGGCTACAACGCGATCCTGCCCTTCCTTGCGCCCCGCTGGGCATTGCTGGTTCGGCGGTACGCGAACTACGGGATCATCGTGGTGTTCCTGCTGCTCGTCCTGCCGAACAGCCCCCTCCGCGCGCTTCTCGGATTGGCGCAGCCAATCGCCATCTTCCTCGTCGGAGGCTGAGCCGATGTCGGCCGGGCATCGCGTCCGCCAGTTCGCCCGCCATCTCACCGCCCGGGTCCGCCCGGCGGAGGACGACGCGGCAGCTGCTCGGCTGCCGACCGGGGCCGGCGCGCTGTACCGAGCCATGCCCGTGGCCGACCGTCGCCATGGCCTTGACGTGGCGGCGCGCCTCGAGACAGTCGGTCTGCACGATCCCGACCTGCTGGCGGCAGCCCTGCTGCACGATTCGGCCAAGGGACATCGTCTTCGCCTGTGGCACCGGGTGGTGGCCGTCCTGCTGGGGTCGATGCCCGGCCAC
>JAHFBB010000187.1 GCA_023250255.1 Chloroflexota bacterium
TGCCTCGGCGGCCAGTTTGCGACGGGTGTCGGCTGACACCGCCTTGCCCTTCTTCACGTCGCGCAAGACGCTCGCGTACTGGGTGGGGCTCGATACCGCGGCGACGTCGGGGAAGTTCTTGGCCGCCGCCCGCAGCAGCGACACCCCGCCGATATCGATCTGCTCCAGGGCCTCGTCTGGGGTCGTACCGGCTTCCATGGCGGTCTGACCGAAGGGGTACAGGTTGACGACCACGATGTCGATGGGCGTGATCCCGCTGGCCTTGAGTTGTTCGACGTGGGCCGGATCCGCGCGCCGGGCCAGCAGGGCGGCGAAGATCGCCGGATGGAGGGTCTTGACCCGCCCGCCCAGGATCTCGGGGGCATCGGTCAGGTCGGCCACCGCGTGGACGTCGAGTCCGTTCTCGGCCAGGTGGCTGCGGGTGCCCTCGGTGGCAAAGCATTCGATGCCGGCATCCAGCAGGCCGCGGGTCAGTTCAACAATGCCTTCGCGGTCGGAAACGGAGAGGAGTGCTCGCAAGGGGCGACCTCGTGGCGACCTCGGGTGGGAGCCGAGTATAGCCGCGGAGCGGCTGATAGACTGCCGGACCGATGAGCCACCTGTTCGACGGCCTCAGCCCGGCTAACTTCCCGAACCTGTTCACCACCATGTGGGTGGGCGCCCTGATCATCGTGGCCGGCACGAGCATTGTGTACGTCATGGCCCAGCGCCGATATCGCCGCTATCCGGCCATCCTGTCCCTCCACGAATGGGTCTTCTGGTCGCTGGCTGTGCCGTGGACGCTGGTTCCGTTGCTGACCGTCATCCACGTCACCCTGATCCTGATCATTGCGCTGATCGTGCCGGGCATGGCCGTTGCCGTCTGGGCCGCTTTCTGGAAGTTCCCGCCGATCATTGCCGAGGCGAATGACGAGATCCGCCGCCGCCGCTACGTCCCACCGCCCCGTCGCGCACCCGGTAAATCGCGCCGCTAACCGACCGATGCGACGGAGCGGGCTGGTGGCCTCCGCCCTGACGGTGGGGATCGGGATCTTCTACTGGGGCGTGCTGGTCAAGCAGGCCGGACCCGAGGGCGCCCTGAGCGAAATCCAGGCCAACACCCTGCTCGTCACCGTGGCGATTGCCGTCCTGGCCTTCCTGCCCGCCTACGGCTCGTTCGCGGCTGATCCGACCCGCCGGGCGGTGGCGTTGTGGGTTGCCGTCCCGGGGCTCGCCGTGCTCGGCTACCTCGCGGGCTTCTCGATCGGAGGGCTGTTCTGGGTCGTGGCCATCGTCGTGCTCCTCGCGGCCATCCCGGCCTTCCGAGAACCCACTGTTCGGGCGCGGACCGTGTTTGGCTGGGCGGCTGGCGCGGCGGTGGCGTGGCTCGGCGTCGGCTGGCTGATCATCTGGCTGGCGGGGCAAACCGGGCAACTCGCATGACTGGCGCTCATCAACCGAACATCGACCCCCTGGCCGCCGAGAAGCTCCGCCGCTAGGCCCGACCTCGGCTACGCCGATGTTGGCAGCAGATCGTCGAGGTAGGCGACCTCCGTGTTGGCCCCGGGGCTACCCGCCCGGTCCGCGCCAGCGTGCCTGAAGCGCCTCCACTTCTTCGTCTGGCACCCCGGCCGAGAAGTGGTAGCCGAACACCTTCCAGGCGCCGTCTTCCTGGCGGAAGAACATGGTCAACCGGGTGAGGATGACCGTCCCGTCGGGGAGGGTCATGGTCGGCTCATCGGCGCCCAGTCCGACGGATCCCTCCGCCCAGCCGCGCGGCTCCGGTCCGGGGATCAGGCTGACGGCCCAACCAAACCCACGCCTCAGGCGCTCCCGGTCTTCGAACCACTCCCCCGGCGCGCTGCCGATGAACGCGGTGGGCTGAGTGGAGACGAGATCATCGAAGCTCGCCGCGTCGCCGATGGTGCGCTTGGCGTAAAAGTTCAGGAGCGCGTCGCGAACTTCGGTCGAATCCTGCATGGCATCCCGATCATCCGCCATCCGTCAACCCGGCGACGGTATGGGCGCCGCGCCATGCCGGCTACGCGGGTGCTGGCAGGAGATCGTCGAGGTAGACGACCTCGAGTTTCGGGCTCCCGCGCAGGCGTCGGTCGTTCGTGACGAACGCCGTCGCGCCCGCCGCACGCGCGCTGGCGAGGTGGACCGCGTCTGGCAGGGTCATGCCGCGAGCGCCGCGTATCACCGCCGCATCAACCGACACATCCGAGTCCAACGGGACGATGGTCAGGCGCGGAATCGCCCGGATGTCGTCCTGATTTCGCTCGACCCGAGCGAAGTCGCCGTCACGCGCTGGTCCGGTCAGGATTTCGGTGAGTCCCATGGCAGACATGACTGCGGACGCCTCGTTCGCCTCGACTTCGGCCAGCAATTCGGCCACCTGGCCCGCCCAGGGCAACACACCCTCGAGCAGATAGATGAACAGGTTGCTGTCCAGACCGATGACGGCATGACGGCGGACGAGCTCGGCGGCGGTCAATCCTCCCATTCGTCGCGCAATGCCCGCACGTACGCGACCGGATCCCCGTAGGTGCCCCGCCCGCTGCCCCAGAGCCGATCAACCGCGCTGCCAGGCTGAGGCTTAAGGACCAGTTCGTCCTTGCGGATCTCGACCGTCAACCGATCCCCAGCCTTGATTCCCAGGGCCCGCCGGGCCTCGCTGGGGACCGCTATCTGGTGCTTGGAACTTACCTTGACGCTTAGCATGGTAGCGAATGCTAAGCAACCACGCGCCACCTCGTCAAGGCGTCGCGGATCTCTGGGCTTGACCAGAGGCGGGTTGGCTGAATATGGTCCCCGGTATGAGGGAGGCTTCGGCGCCCGCATCTCGATCGCGCCCCGGCAAGGCGGCTGCCCTGGTGGCCGTGCTGCTCGTTGCGGCGCAGGCGGCGAGTGCCTCCGCCGCGAGTCCAGGCACCAACCCGTTCACCAGCGCGGTCACCCGGTTCATTCTCGACGACGGCACCATCGAGAGCATCGAGGCCCGGGACGGGGTTCCCAGCGATTACATCCCCTCTTCGGTCTTCTACCACTTCTGCGCCCCCCCGGGGGACAGCGAGACGAACACGGTCGCGACAGGGACCTTCACCGTGGCCCCGGACGGGAAACTGACGGGTACCTGCCACGCAGATCGAACGACGACATCGGCCGACGGCGCGTCAACTGTCACCGTCAAGGA
>JAHFBB010000188.1 GCA_023250255.1 Chloroflexota bacterium
ATGATCGTCCTGATGGCCATTGGCGCCATCGTGGTTGACCTTGGCATGAGCTGGATGCTGCACCGCCAGGAGCAGAACGCGGCTGACCCCGGAGCCCTGGCGGCAGCGAAGTGGATTCGTGATGTCCCCGGCTCCGGGACAAAACTTCAGGCGATGCAGGGCGAGGCCTGCTTCTACGCCCAGACAAATGGATTCTTCGCGGGCGACGCCAACTGCGCCGCGGCGTTGGCCGCCGGCGATCTCGATGTGAATTGGCCGCCGGCTGGGGGCCTGTCGGGGCCGTACAGCGGTCGTCCGGGTTTCGTCCAGGTGGTCATCCACGACACCCATCCGAGCTTCTTCGGCGCTCTCTTCGGGGATCCGGAGGGCGATGTCACCACCAGCGGCATTGCGGCGCTGACGAATGGTGAATCCAACTCGAGCTCCCTGGTGGCACTCGGGGAATCCTGCAGCGGCAGCGCTGACCGCGGCGACTCAAAGGTCAGCGGTGGCGGGACATTGTCGATCCACCCAGCCGCCGGCGTCAGCACGCCGGGCGGCTACGTCAACGTCAATGCGCCCTGTGGACCCGTCGGCGACCCAACCCTGTGCGACGGCACAGGCAGTGCCGCTCTCCAGATCTCCGGTGGTGGACATCTGTCGGCTCCGCACGCGTTCATTGCCGGTGCATGTACCACCAGCGGTGCCGGAGCGTCGTTCACCTGCTACGCCACCTCACCGTGCATCGATGAGCAGGCTGGGCCGCTCTACGACCCGATGGCCGGATTGACCGAACCGTGGCCGTATTTGTCGGGCTCGCTCGCCGTCCCGAAATGCCCCAAAGTCTCGGAAGTCAACTCGCCGGCCGACTCCAACCCCTGCAACCTCACCAAGACGAACTGCCCAAAGGTCGGCGCGACGTGGGTCTGCACCATGAATCCGGGTGTGTATTACGCCGGATGGGACATTGGGCCTCAGGTAGTCATCGACCTCAAGCCGGGGATGTACGTCTTCGCGGGTTACGGAATCAAGATGAGCGCGGGTTCCAGCATGGAGTCGATCACCGGCCTGGATGGCGCTGGCAACGTGATCGACGCCCGGGTAACCATCTTTTCGACCGATTACACCGCCGGCTGCCAATCCGGCAAGAAGAACTTCTGTCAGGGTCCGATCCAGATCAACTCGAGCGGTCCCCTTCGATTGAAGGCCACGACCGCCACGACCTGCGCCCAGGTGTCCCCGGCCATCTGCCCGTGGAAGGGCATCTTGCTCTGGCAGGATGCAACCGTGGTTGAAACCCCCGGCGATGTCACGATCAATGGCCAGTCCAATCTCGTCCTGTCAGGCACGATCTACGCGGCCGAGTCGAAGGTCACCATCAACGGCGGTAATGGCTCGACGGGCTGCAGCGGTACACCGCAGTTCTGCCTCGCCATCCAGATCATCGCGCGCCAGTGGGAAATCGCCGGTAGCGCGGTGATCGACATGCCCTACGACCCCTCTGAGCTGTACCAGCTGGAGCAACGAGGGCTGGTCTACTAGGCCGACATGGCTGGCCCTTCGGCGGCGAGCCGAAGGGCCAGGGCGGCTGCTTCTCGCGGATCGTGGGCCGGATGGACCTGCGGTCCGCTTTCCCGTTGCTCAGACTCGAGCCGCCAGGACCCAAGGGTCACCACCTGGCGGCCCATGCGCAGCGCCAGACCGATTTCCGACAGCGTCCCGTGGCGCCCGCCAACGGCCACCACCGCGTCGGCGGCGGTAACCACCACCAGGTTGCGCGCCACCCCCAGCCCGGTCGCCACCGCCACGCTGACGTATGCGTTGGCCTCAGACCGATCTGACCCGGGCAGGATGCCAATCGTGATGCCGTCCGCGCCCTGCGCGCCGCGTGACGCCGCTTCCATCACCCCACCCAGCCCACCGGTCACGACCGTTGCGCCACCCTGAGCGAGCAGCCGACCGACCTCCTCCGCCCAGCGAAGGGTGCGAGCCGCGTCGGGACCCTGCGGATCTCCGTCGCCGATCACGGCAACCACCAGCCCGCGCTCAGTCATCGACCGATCCTGCGCCGCCCAGTGGAACGCTGGCAAGGACTTCGTAGCGGGCGGGCCCCTCCCCGAGGTGGCTGCGCAGCAACTCGATGTGACCCACCTCGATCGTGCCGGGCGGCACGGCCCGCCCGTCGAGCCACTCGGTCAGCCGCGTCCCGTAGCGCATCCGCACCCGGGCCAGGGTCACGTGCGCCTGCAATGGATTCGGGGCGCCGACCGCGGCAGCCAGCGTCGCGAGCCTGCCATCGGCATCGGTCAGCCCGTACCACACCGATCGCGCTCGGCCCGAACCGGGAAAGGTGCCCAGACCCCCGGTCGCCACGGTGAATGGCGCCTGGGTGGCCACGGCCTCGTGCAGGTCGGCGATCAGGCCCGGGATGGCCGTGGGCTGCATTGGGCCGAGGAAATTGAGGGTGACGTGCCAGCTGTCGGCATCGGTCCAACGGAGGTCCGGCCCGACCGGCTCGAGCCGCCACGGTTCCACCGCCCCGGCCAGGGTCGCGCGCAATGCGTCCCCCAGCGGCACGGCCACGAAGCAGCGCCAGGATTCCATCGGTCCGTCAGGCCAGTCGAGCGTCCACGATGGGCAACAACTCGGTCAGCGAACGCACGACGGTCACGTCATCGCCCGGTTCGGCGTGGTGGTGGTCCCGACGATCAAGCAGAACCGCGTCGAGCCCGGCCGCCCGCGCACCGGCGACGTCGGCATCCAGCCGATCTCCCACGTGGAGCGCCTCATGGGCCGCCACCCCGGCCTGGGTCAGGGCGTAGTCAAAGATCCCGCGATGCGGTTTGTCGTAGCCCACCCGAGCGCTGGCGGCTACGAAGTCGAAATGACCGATGAGATCCAGCGCGTGCAGCAATTCCGGCAGCTGCCACACCCAGTTCGACACGACACCCACCACCAGCCCGCGTTCACGCAACGCCGGCAGCGTTTCCCAGGTGTCGGGATAGACGTGCCAGGTATCGGCCGCCGCGAACAGGGCGGACAGCCGGTCATAGAAGCCATCTGGCACCGGGCTGAGCCCGAGTTCGGCAAAGGCGCGTTCGTCCATGGCCATCGCCCGCCGTTGACTCTCCTCGGGTGACGGGGTGAACCCGCCCTCGAACCCGTAGCCGCCCTGGCGGTATGCG
>JAHFBB010000189.1 GCA_023250255.1 Chloroflexota bacterium
CGCCACCCTGCTGAGCGCGGTCATCGGCTCGGTGTCACTGACCGGTTCGGTGGTCGCCTTCGGCAAGCTCCAGGGGTTCATCCCCGGACGTCCGGTGACCTACCCGGGACAGCGAATCGTGGCCGCCATCCTGCTCATCGGTCTGCTGGTGATGGGCGCGGTGCTGACGGTGGTGGCCAATGAACCTGCCCTGTTCCTGGCCTTCGTGGCGGTGGCCCTGGTGACCGGGGTGGCCCTGGTCATGCCCATTGGCGGGGCGGACATGCCGGTGGTCATCAGCCTGCTGAACTCGTATACCGGCATCGCGGTGGCGGCCACCGGTTTCGTCCTGGGCAACTACGCCCTGCTGATCGCGGGGACCCTGGTCGGCGCCTCGGGCGCCATCCTCACCCAATTGATGTGCACCGCCATGAATCGGTCCATCTTCAACGTCCTGTTCGGCGCCTTCGGTACCGGCGGTGGGGCCATGGTCGCGGCCGAGGCCGGCGACATTGCCATCCGCGAGATCAATGCCGAGGACGCCGGGGTGCTGATGGCCTACGCCAAGCGAGTGATCATCGTGCCCGGCTACGGCATGGCGGTGGCCCAGGCCCAGGCGCCGGTCCGCGAACTGATGGACTTGTTGCTGGAACGGGGCGTGGAGGTCGAGTTCGCCATCCACCCGGTGGCCGGCCGGATGCCGGGCCACATGAACGTCCTCCTGGCGGAGGCGAACGTGCCCTACGAGCGCCTCAAGGAGATGGACGAGATCAACGACGACTTTGCGAAGACCGATGTCGCCCTGGTCATCGGTGCGAACGACGTCACCAACCCCTCCGCGAGGACCGATAGCGCCTCGCCGATCTACGGCATGCCCATCCTGAACGTCGACCAGGCGGAGAACGTCATCGTCCTGAAGCGCTCCATGGCCGCCGGCTTCGCCGGCATCCCCAACCCGCTGTATGGCGAGTCTCGGACGAAGATGCTCTTCGGCGACGCACGTAAGACGGTCGAGGCGCTGGTCGCCGGGGTCAAGTCCGCCTGACCCCGCCTGCTCGGGATCCGCGAGCGCGTGCAAGGATTCAGGCCCGCGGCGTGTTCTAGGAGCGGAAGGAGACCAATGGACCTGGTTCACGTCGCACCGCTCGTAACCGACCTCGAGGGCGAACTGCTGGCGGCCTATCCGGGCCTGACCCGGCGGCTCACGCTGGTGCTTCGCGATTCTGGTGATGCCGAGGACATCGCCCAGGCGGCCTTCGCGCGGGCGCTCGAGCAGCGCCACCGATTCCGCGGCGGCGATGCCCGATCGTGGTTCTACACCATCGGTCTGCGTTTGGCCTTCAACGAGTTGCGACGCAGACGTCCGAACATCGCCCTCACGATCGACCATGAACCGAGTTGGGCGATGACCAGTGAGCCCGATCTCTGGCGCGCGCTCGGGGAACTTGAACCGCGGCAACGCGCCGCGCTTCTCCTCAGCGTGCTCGATGGCTACACCCACGAGGAGATTGGCCGGATGCTCGCCGTTCGCCCCGGAACGGTCTCCAGCTGGCTGTCACGCACGAAAACCCGACTCCGCGACGTTCTGGGAGATGACCATGATGGATGACTTCGATAACCAACTTCGTTCCCGACTCGAGCACCTGGAGGCGGCCGCTCCGGGGCCGGCAATGGCGCCCGGCGCCAATGGTGGTGCCCATCGACCGAACCGGCGCCGACAACTGGTCCTGCTCCTGGCCGCGACCCTCGCCGCCTTTGCCGTCACGACCCTGGTTGTCGTGGCTCAGCCACCAGCGCTTGACCCGGCGCTCGAAAACCGGAACAGCGCGGATGAGATCCGGCTGCGGGACGACCTGGGTGAGGAGATGGCCGGCGCGTGTCTCTCTGGCGCAGAGGCCCGGGAGCTGATCAGCCGCCGCCTCGTGGCACTCGGTCTGGACGACTGGACCATCGTCGGCGACGACCGGATCAGCCAGGCACCGTGCGTGGGCGCTGCCCCAGCCGGGGACGTCCAGCAGGTCTGGCTGACCCCCTCGATGGGAGGGGTGGTAGCCCAGGCGCTGGATGACGCCGCGCCCGAATTTCTGCGGCAGTGCCTGAATCGGGAGGGCGCCGAGGACCTGCTACGGTCGGTCCTCGTCGCCGCCGGAGTCAGCGACCCGAAGATCGAGGTCGGAGGCGTCCAGGCGGTCCCGATCGACGGTTACGACGAATACATGGCCGCCATTGCGAATGGATGCGTCCTGCTCGCAAGCGCACAGTTCGATAGCGTGGGTCGATACACCTGGTACCTCGCCTCGCGCTGAGCCCATCGGGAACCGGTCGGGGCTGAGCGGTGTACCAGCGCATCTACCCGAAATTCGAGGTGTTTCCATGGGTCACGTACCTCTTCTCCGGCTGACGCGAGCGCTGGTCGCCGGCAGCCTCCTCACCCTGATCGTCGCTGGGGTCAGCCTGGCGAAATGCGAGCCCGGCTCACCCGAGGCTGCCAGCACCTTCTGCCAGGCGGTGGTGGCGACAATCGATAGCGGCGCATCTCTGCAGGCGGGGACCGACAGCCGGATTGGAGTGACGATCACCCAAGGGGAGGCGCCATTCGAGGCGATTGGGGCCGAGTTGCTGTTCACGCGGGTTGGCGGAGGTGACTCGCTGACGGTGGCGCTGGTCCCAACCGACCAACCTGGACGCTACCTCGCCGAGGTGAACCTGCCGGCTGACGGGTACTGGACGGTGGTCGCCCACCTGGGCGAAATGAGCGGTGCCCAGAACACCGTGCCTGTGGCGACCATGTCGGTGCGCGGGCTGGCGGCTGATTCCGGACCGGCCACGCCCAGCGCAGCGATGCCGGTGCTCCCGACCGGGCTGTGGGTCCTGCTGGCGGTGGCGATGATGACCGCGGCAACTGTGGCCATCGACCGTCGCCGTCGCCGGCGCCCGGCCGGCACTGCCTGACAGGACGCGGTCGAACTCGAGCCCGGCCGGGCGAGGTTATCGTGGAGCGATCCTCGCCCGGCGGAGGGCCCGTCCCTGACCGATATCGAGCTGATTGAGCAGGCCCAGCGTGGAGATGTCGCTGCCTACGAGGAACTCGTTCGCCGGTACCAGCAGATGGCGTTTCGCGCCGCCCTGCTGGTCTGCGGAGATCCCGATGAGGCCGGCGATGCCGCCCAGGAAGGATTCA
>JAHFBB010000190.1 GCA_023250255.1 Chloroflexota bacterium
ATCGCCCTCGAACTTGACCACCGTGAATGGGTCAGTCAGTCCCGCGGCGACCGCATCCAGGAGCGCTCCCATCAGCGCGAACCCCGGTGGAATTCCCTGCGAGAAGTCAACGCCGTGCGCCTCGCCGAGGCCGCTCATAAAGCCGGTATAGCCGGAGATGTCGGCGAGGAGCAGGTAGCCCTCCTCTGCGCTCGAGACAGGCGGAAGAGCAGTAGCCATTCCAGCGATTGTACGAGCCGATGGCGCAGGGGCCGGGTCGAGGGCACGCCCGGTCCCTGCATCGGTCAGTCAGACGGCGACCGGCTCCTCCTGGGCCGGCTCGTACTCGACATCGGTCAGCGTGCCGGCCAGGTACTGGTCGTAGGCAGCCATGTCGAAGTAGCCGTGGCCTGACAGGTTGAACAGGATCACCTTCTTCTGGGCCGCCTCGCGGGCCTCGATCGCCTCGTCGATCGCCGCCCGAATGGCGTGCGACGACTCTGGGGCGGGGACGATCCCCTCGGTCCGCGCGAACTGCACGGCCGCCGCGAAACAGGCGTTCTGGGCATATGCCCGGGCTTCGATGAAGCCCTGGTCGTACAGGTGCGACACCAAGGGCGCCATGCCGTGGTAACGCAGGCCACCCGCGTGGATTGGCGCCGGTCGGAACTCGTGGCCGAGGGTATGCATCTTCAGCAGCGGAGTCATCCCCACCGAATCGCCGAAGTCATACCGATACTCCCCCCTGGTCAGGGACGGGCAGGATGCCGGCTCGACCGCCAGGAAGCGGGTCGAGGATCTGCCGCCAAGCCGGTCGCGGAGGAACGGGAAGGCGATCCCCGCGAAGTTCGAGCCGCCACCGGCACAGCCAATGACCACATCGGGCGCTTCGCCGGCCAGCTCCATCTGCTTCATCGCCTCCTGGCCGATGACCGTCTGGTGGAGGAGGACATGGTTGAGCACACTCCCCAGCGAATAGTTCGTGTCGTCGCGGCCGGCGGCAACCTCGACGGCCTCGCTGATGGCGATCCCCAGCGAGCCGCTGGAATCCGGATCGACCGCCAGGATGCGACGCCCGGCATCGGTCTCGGTGGATGGGGATGGAACGACCTCCGCGCCGAAGGTCTGAATGAACGAGCGGCGGTACGGCTTCTGCTCGTAGCTCACCCGGACCATGAACACCTTGGTTTCGATCCCGAACAGCGACCCGGCGTACGCCAGAGCGCTCCCCCATTGGCCGGCCCCCGTCTCGGTCACCAGGCGTCGGACGCCCGCGTCGGCGTTGTAGAACGCCTGGGCCAGCGCGGTGTTCGGCTTGTGCGACCCCGGCGGCGAGCCGCCTTCGTACTTGTAATAGATGTGCGCCGGCGTCTGGAGCTCACGCTCCAGGTTGAGCGCGCGGATGAGCGGCGAGGGCCGGAAGGACCGATACGCGGCGCGGACCGGCTCGGGGATCTCGATGAACCGCTCGGAGCTGACCTCCTGGCGGATGAGTTCCATCGGGAACAGGGGCGCCAGGGCCTCCGGACCGATGGGCTCGTGGGTCGCCGGGTTGAGTGGCGGGGGCAACGGCACCGGCAGATCGGCCGCGACGTTGTAGAAGTGGGTCGGCAGCTGCTCTTCGTCGAGCATGAACCGACGCTGCGGGGAACCGGACATGAGCGTGACCTCCAGAGAACAACCCGACCCCTCCGTCTCAAAGGACGAGGGGGTCGTCTCGTGGTGCCACCTTTGTTCCCCGGTGTTCTCACCCGGGCTCGTTCGGCCACGGACCGCCGGCGTACCCGCGAGCGATGGCCTCGGCCTTGATATCGGTGCCTCTCCGCCGACCGCTACTGCCGCCGGACCGATGTCCGCGGGTTCGCCGCCGGAGCTCCCGGGTCCATTCGCTGATCGCGCCGCCGCCGAGGTCTCACTGCTCCCGGCTCCCTGGAGGCTCGCCTGATCAGGTACTCGTCCCGATCGTCGCCGTGTTCAGTTGTGGCCGCGGACGCTACGCGGAGAGACAATGACTGTCAAGATGGCCGCTCCCATTTACATGCTCTACGACGCCGATTGCGGACTCTGCTCGCGGACCGCCGAAGCGCTGCGCATCCTCGACTCCCGTGGCCGGTTGCGAATCATTCCTCTGCAGCGCGCGGCGGTCGACCTGGGGAACGAAGCCCCGCCGGTCAGCTCCCTGCTGGCGACGCTCCATGTCGGGAGTCCCGCCGACGGTTGGTGGACGGGCGGCGCGGCCGCGATGCGCCTCGCGCGCGAGATTCCCGTGCTTCGAACGTTGGCCTGGGTCGGCTCGCTTCCGGGATTCAGCCGGCTCGTTGAGCCCGGCTATCGGCTGCTTGCCACCCACCGAGATCGAATCGGTCGGCTGGTTGGAGCCGACCGATGCCAGTTCCGTGGTGATGGAGACGGAACCGGAGCCACGTGAAGTCTGGGGTCAACTGATCCGTCAAGATCGACTGCTCAGAACGGCTTGAACATCATGAGCCACAGGATCAGCGCCAACCCGCCCACGCCGACCGCGGACACGCCAATGGTGTGCCAACTGCGACGGGCCAGGTCGTAGGCCGCCTGCGCCCCGGGATCGCCCGGATCGCCGGTACGCGCCGCCACAGCCGCCTCGGCGGCTTGCTGAACCAAGCCGTAATAGCCACCGCCGAAGAGCCACATGAAGATACCGATGAACAGCAGCAGCGCCAGAGAAACCCATATCCAGCCCTGGTCCCACCACGACCCCATGAAGCCGGCCAGGGCGCCGCTCAGGACGACCACCGCCAACAGGACCCGCAGGCCCGTTGTCGAGGGGACATCGTTGAAGAAGGTGAGCATCCGTTCAGGGTCAGGCTCGCCACGCATGGCCCACATCGAGGTCATATGGATGCCATGGGCAAGCATGAAGCCCAGGATCGATGCCACGTGTACGAACACGACCCATTGGTACATCAGGAGGCTCCGTTCGATTCGGCTCGCCGGGCCAGGGTGGGCGGCAGGACGATCTCGAAGCAGGTTCGCCCTGCCTCCGACTCGACGTCAAGGGTGCCGCCGTGTTGGACGACGATGTTGTGGCTCATGTGCAGGCCCAGGCCGGTGCCCTTGCCGGGCGCCTTGGTGGTGAAGAACGGCTCGAAGATCCGTGGCAGGACGTCGGGCGGGATGCCAGGGC
>JAHFBB010000191.1 GCA_023250255.1 Chloroflexota bacterium
ACATCGCGTCGAAAGGCCGGCACGGTGACCTGCAGGATTCCATCCTGTTCATCGGTCGAGAAGTCCAGGGCGGCCAGCAAGCTGACCATTTCTCCTGCGTTCAGACTCAGGCCCAGGAGCCGGCTGGTGCGGGCGACATCGAGCGCAATCACGGTCGGCGCGGGCAGCGTTGGCGCACTGTCCACGGCGCCGACAGCGACCCGTGCGCCGGTGATCTCGGCAATGAGTGCCGCCGCCCGATCCGCCGCGTACAACGGAAGATCGGGACTGATCCCCTTCTCGTGACGGGCGGAGGCTTCCGAGCGCAGTGCCAACCGACGAGCGGTTCGGCGGACGATCGGACCATGGAAGATGGCCGATTCCAGGATCACCGAGGAGGTGCCTGCGCCAACCTCGGTTCCTGCACCGCCCATGATCCCGGCCAGGCCAATTGGGCCACCTGCCTCCGCGATGACCAGCATGTCCGGGTCAAGTTCGCGGACCTGGTGATCGATCGTTTCCAGGCGCTCACCAGCCACCGCACGGCGAACGATGATCTTGCCATCAGGCACGGCCGCGGCGTCGTAGGCATGCATCGGCTGGCCGAGTTCGTGCATGACGTAGTTGGTGACGTCCACCACCGGCGAAACGGGCCGCATTCCGGCGGCGAGCAGCCGGCTCGCCATCCAGTCGGGGGTTTGGCCCGAACCAATCCCGTCGAGATAGCGCGCCGTGAACCGCAGACACAGATCCTCATCCTCCACCGCAATAGCCACGTGGTCTGCGCTGCGGTCGCCGGTCTCGGCCAGGGCAACGGTCGGGGTGCGCAGTGCGGCGCCGGTGAGGGAAGCAATCTCGCGGGCCAACCCGACCATCGACAACAGGTCACCGCGGTTCGGCTTGACGTCGATGTCCAATACGGTCTCGCCGAAGTGTGCCCGCAGATCGGAGCCGAGCGGCAGTTCATCGGCGGTCCCCAGGATGAGAATCCCGTCCGCGTCCGTCCCGAGGCCGAGTTCGATGGGCGAACAGAGCATGCCTTCCGACAGCTCTCCGCGAATCTTCGAGCGCTCGATGCGACGACCGCCCGGCAGGGTCGCGCCGATCCGCGCCAGCGGAACGAGTTGGCCTGGTTCGATGTTGTGCGCACCGCACACGACCTGCAGGACTCCATCGCCAGGGTCAACGGTCGCCAGCGACAGCGTGTCCGCTCGCGGGTGCGGTGCGACCGCCAACAGGCGGGCGACGACCACCCCGTCCCACTCCGCGCCGGATACCTCGATTCCCGCCACTTCCAGGCCGCGCTGGGTGAGCGCCGCCGCCAATTCGTCGGTGGGCAGGGTGATATCGACGTACTCGCGAAGCCAGGAGAGCGGTGCACGCATCGGTCTACCGGCCGTCGCTGAATTGTTCGAGGAAGCGGAGGTCTGCCCCGAGGAGATAGCGCAGATCGCCGATACCGTGGCGGAGCAGCGTCAATCGGTCGAGGCCCATGCCGAAGGCGTAGCCCTGGTACTCGGCCGGATCAAAGCCGCCGTTGCGCAGGACCGTCGGGTGGACCATCCCCGCTCCGAGAATGGTCATCCAGCCCGAGTGCTTGCACGCCGGGCAGCCGGTGCCACCGCAAACCAGGCAGCCAATGTCAAAAGCGACCGATGGCTCGGTGAACGGGTAGTAACCCGGCCGGAAGCGGGTGGCCGTGCCCTCGCCATACATCGCGCGGGCGAACTCTTCGAGCATCCACTTGAGGTCGGCCATGCTCGTGTCGCGATCAACGACCAGGCCCTCGACCTGGAAGAACTCGAAGCCATGGGACGCATCGACCGCCTCGTATCGGAAGCAGCGCCCGGGCATGAGAACACGGATGGGCGCGCCGAGTGAACGCATCGCCCGGATCTGGACCGGCGAGGTATGGGTTCGCAGGATGCTGCCATCGTCGGCGGGTCGTGGAGCACCTGCCTCTATCGAGCCCGCTTCGGCGAGGTAGAGCGTGTCCCACAGGTCTCGGGCGGGGTGATCGGCTGGAATATTCAACAATTCGAAATTCAGGGCCTCGGTTTCGATTTCCGGTCCCTCGAAGATCTCGAAACCAAAGCCGTGGAAGATCTCGCGCAGATCGCGTTCGACGGTCCACAGGGGGTGGAGGTGCCCGGCACGACGCGACGATCCGGGGGCAGTCATGTCGACAGCTTCGGCGGCCAGCCGCGCATCGAGTTCGCCGCTGGACAGATCCTGCAGGCGTTGGGCCACGGCCGTTTCAATGGCCACTCGCGCCGCGTTTGCCGCTTGTCCGGCCGCAGGCCGGTCCTCCACCGGCAACTCGCCCACCGACCGAAGCAGCGCCGTCAGGCTTCCATTTCGTCCCAAGACCTCGTGGGACAGGGCATCAACGGCCGCGACATCCTCGGCCGCGGACAACCGCCCCTCGGCATCCGCGCGGGCGGCAGCCAGGGCGTCGGCAAAGGCGTCTGGTGGTGGTGTCTTGGTTGTCATGGATCTGTGTGGTTCAGGATGCCCCATTGTCGCCAAATGAAGAGCCCTGCTCCGCACTGGCAGAGCAGGGCCGTGGGAATCCGGCGCCGAGCGAATGGCGCCGGTCAGCCGGTAAACGAAGCCTGGGAGGTGGCCACCAGTTGGCCGAAGGCGTCCGGCTCGCGGACCGCCAGGTCGGCGAGTTGCTTGCGATCGATGGTGATTCCCGCGTTCTTCAGCCCCGCCATGAAACGGCCGTAGGGCACCCCGTGGATGCGGGATGCGGCGTTGATCCGCTGGATCCACAGCCGACGCATGTCGCGCTTGCGGTTGCGACGGTCGCGATAGGCGTAGACCAGGGCGTGGAAGAGGGCCTCACGGGCGGGGCGAATGAGGGTCGAGCGTGTGCCGCGGCGACCCTTGGCTTGAGCCAGGAGTCGCTTGTGACGACGATGGGCGGCAACGCCGCGCTTGACGCGAGCCATGTGGTTCTACGCGTACGGCATGAGCCGCTTCAGCTGCGCGTTATGCGTCTTGCTGACAACGGCCTTGCCGGCATAGCGCCGCGTCCGGCGGCTGGACTTGATCTGCAGGTGGTGACCACTCCACGCCTTCGGACGGAGCCACTTGCCCGAGCCCGACTTCCGATAGCGCTTTGCGGTTCCCTTAT
>JAHFBB010000192.1 GCA_023250255.1 Chloroflexota bacterium
GCGGTGCTCGTCCCGTCGAACGCCAGTTCCTCGAGGTGGAGTTCGCCGGTGCCCGTTGGTGGAGGGGTCGGAATGGCGGCATTCATCAGGCCGATGCAGGTCCCGCCCAGGACGAGGGCAGCGAGATGCCCAGGATGGTGGCGGCGATACCCATGGAGCCGTTCTGGTCGCCACCGCTGACGATCAGGACGAAGACCACCATCGCCACCAGCGCCGCCACGTGGACGCCGGCGGCCCAGCGGTCGAAGGTGCGGCGGTCGCCCACGGAGCCGTGCCGGCGGGCGCTCCATTCGTCCAGGGCGGCGTCCACCACCGCCGGGTCATGGCCGGCTCCGACCAGGGCCTCGCGCAGCGCCTCGCGGGTGTAGGTCGAGGCGTTCTGCCCGATGTATTCGCGAATGGCATCGACCTCGGTCATGACCTCACTGCCTCACTTGACTGGCCGTTCCATCGGCTCAAGAAAGCCGATAGGTTTGCCCCGGATGTAGGCCTCTGAGTCCGACGTGTCGATCATGGTAATCGGCTCACTTCACCGGCAGTCCCAGTTGATCGTCCCCGACAGTTCCGCCTGGGGTGGCTCCGGAGCGGAGGCGCCGGGATCGCCCGATTCGAGCGGCAGGCCCGCAAACACGACGGTCCCAGATAGGTCGTCGGCGGCGATCTCGGTCGAGAAATTGGTTGTCGGGTTGGATACGTAATTCCAATAGCCATCTGTGCTCTTCGGGTCCGCCGGCGTGAACGCAATGGATAGATAGAGGCCGCCGTAGGTGCTGAGATAGGCATTGACGAGGTGTCCGTCGACCGTGTCATTGACGAGGGGTTGGTCGCCCGTATCGAATTCGGCGAAGCTGATATCCACCCCGTCGACCGTGGCCCGGCAGGCGGCGGTGCTCGTCCCGTAGAACGCCGGTTCCTCGAGAAGCAGTTCGCCGGTGCCCATCCGCGGCGGTGTCGGGATGACGGCGTTCATCAGGCCGATGCAAGTCCCGCCCAGGATCAGCGCGCCGAGCACAGGCAGGATCAATGCCACCACCACCCCGGTGTTTGGCAGCAGGGCGCGACCAATCGCGGCCGTCCCCGCCCAGCTGATGAGCAGGCTGACGCCGAGGATGACCGCAGCGATACCGAGGTAGCCAGTCCCGGTGGTGCCCTTGACGATCAGCACGAAGACCACCATCGCCACCAGCGCCGCGATATGGACGCCGGCGGCCCAGCGGCCGAAGGTGCGGCGGTCGCCCGCGGAGCCGTGCCGGCGGGCGCGCCATTCGTCCAAGGCGGCGTCCACCGCCGCAGGGTCATGGCCGGCTCCAACCAAGGCCTCGCGCAGCGCCTCGCGGGTATAGGTCGAGCCGTTCGCCATGATGTAGTCGCGGATGAACGCGTCGCTGTCCGTCGAGCTCACAGTTTCACCTCACTGCAGGTACGCCCGATTCCAGATTTCATTGGCTGACCTCGGCGCCTGCAGGCGTCGGCTGCGGCAGCCGATAGATGCCGCCCGCCAGACGGCGCACAAAGTGGACGACCAGGAAGCCAATGAGCGGGATGAGCACTAATTGCGGCCCGGTCAGGCCGAACCACTGGACCTCGTTGCCGCGGATGAACTCGATCCCGAAGCGGAACAGGCCGTAGGCCAGCAGGAAGGCCCGAACAGTGTCTCCCCGGACTGGTAGCAACGGCCCGCGCCGCCAGATCAGGGCAGCGGCGGCCAGCAGAAAACCGATCTCGTACAGCATCGAGGGATGCATCGGTCCAGCACAGCCGGGGCAGTGACTGAAGGCGGCGGCCGCCTCCGGGGACACCGTCATCCCCCAGGGCAGGCCGGTCGGTGTGCCCAGCGGCAGCTCGGACAGGAAGCAGCCGAGCCGACCAATGGCCAAGCCAAGCGGAATGGCGACGGCGTAGTAGTCGCCGGTGGATTCGGTGTAGCCCAGGGCTCGCTTGCTGACGGCAATCGCGATCCAGCCGCCGACAAGGGCGCCGAGGATGCTTTTCGGGCCATGGGTCAACAGGTAAGTCACCGGCAGTCCGGCGGCTTGGACGTCGCCCAGGATCTCCCACGAGGTGAGCAGCCGGGCACCGACGACGCCGCCGACGACAGCCGACAGGCTGATCAGCAGGATGTGCGGCCCGAGCATCCGGTCACGGCGCAGGGCGCGGAAGTAGATCGCCATTCCGACCGCCAGCCCCAGGATGGTGAAGACGTCGTGGGTGCCGATGGTGACCGGGCCGAATTGGGCGAGAACCGGGTACATCGGGTCGACCTTACGGCAGCGGGTCTGCGGTGGGACTGCGGCCGGCGATCACAGTGCGGCCACCGCAGCTTCGAGGCGGGTGGTGGCATCGGCGGGGGCGGTGTCCGAATCGAACCAGATCGGCTCGCCAAACACGACCTCGACGTCACCGCGCCAGGGCTGACCGGGAGCGTCGATCCGGCTCATCTGGTGAATATTCAGCTTCATGGGCACGATGGGCGTGCCGCCCTCCACCGCGATCAGGCCGGCGCCCGCGAGGAACGGCTGGGTCGGGCCGCCGACGGTGAGTTTGCCCTCGGGATAGATCAGCACGTTGAAATTGCGGTCCATCCGGGCTCCCATCAGTTCCAGGCTGCGGCGGATGGCTCCCTCGCGGGCCAGCGGGAAGGCGTTTCCCAGGACCGATACCGCCAGCGCGCGGAACGGGTTGCCGAAGACGTCGTCCGCCGCGGCCGCTACCGTCAGCCGCCAGCGCCAGACGAACGGAAGCGAGCTCAGGATGATGGCGTTGTCAAAATGGAGGCAGTGGTTCGGGGTGAAGATGACCGGTCCCTCGAGTCCCCTGAGATGATGCTCGCCCGTGATCCGGATCCGATAGAACAGGGCGAGGAACGGGACGGTCAGCAGTTCCTGGAACGCGAGGCCGAACGCCCGGACCGCGGGCGACAGCGGCCAGCCATAGATCCCGGTTTCACGCTTCGTGTCGCGCGATGCGTCGACCAGAGCGGCCAGCGAGGCCACCGTCGCTTCCGGGTCGAGGGCGGCGTCATCCACGTAGACGCCCAGATCCTCCTCGATGACCCCGAGCAGTTCAACCCGCTGGAGCGAGTCCATGTTCAGGTCCGATGACAGCCGAGCG
>JAHFBB010000193.1 GCA_023250255.1 Chloroflexota bacterium
CCACCGTGGCCGCGCTGGACCCACCGGTGGCGAGCATCGGATCCAGGATGAGGCAGACCTGGACGGTGGCAGCATCGGGCAGCTTGTTGTAGTACTCGACCGGCTGGAGAGTGCGCTCGTCGCGGTACAGACCTATGTGCCAGACCTCGGCGCTGGGCATGAGTTCGAGCATGGCATCCACCATCCCGAGCCCTGCCCGTAGGACCGGGATGAGACCGATGCGCGGCTGAAGGCGCGCGCCGGTCATGGATTCGAGGGGCGTCTCGACCGTCAGCGGTTCGGTCGCCAGATCTGCCATGGCCTCGTACCCAAGCAGCCATGACAATTCCCGCACGAGTTCGCGGAACTTCTTCGGCTCGGTGGCCTTGTCACGGAGCAGCGCCATCTTGTGGGCGACCAGCGGATGCGCTGACGCATGGACTCCGGCTGAGTTGGGATCGGCCATGGCCCGATTCTAGGACTATCGCCATCGGCCGTTCGCTGCTAGGCTATCGCTCCCTGACCAGATCCAGGCGTCGCGACGCCTGTGCCCGCCGCATCGCTAGGAGCCAGACATGGTCTTTGGAAAGCGCGACACCAAATCGGATACGCCCGTGCGCGAAGACACCATCACCAGCCTGTACGCCGAGCCGGCGCGCGCCGAGGTCCCGCTGACCTCGATGCCGACCGCCTCCGACTACGGCCGCGACGTGAGCCTGGAAGGCGTCATCGACGCCCACGCCCGGTTCAACGGCAAGTTCGTGAGCGACCGCGACATGCGGATCGATGGCGAGGCCCAGGGCGAGATCGAGTGCCAGGGAACGCTGGTCATCAGCCCCCAGGCCAAGGTCCGAGCCACGGTCAAGGCTCAGAACATCATCGTTAACGGTGACTACGAGGGTAACGTTGAGGCCACCGGCCGCTTCGAAGTCGGGACCACCGGACGGGTCAAGGGCCAGCTGAAGAGCCAGGTCCTGATCATCAAGGAGGGTGCGTTCTTCGAGGGCTCGGTGATCATGAGCCGACAGCCCTCGGCCAACGGATCAGGCCCCGCGTCAGCATCCTCGTCCTCGGCTGGATCCAGCGGCGAGAGTGCACCGAAGGCGTCGCCCGCCGCTGAGTCCGATTCGGCCACGTCGGCCGACGCGTTCCCGAAGGAGCCTGTCGGAGCCGCCGCCGCAGCCACCGAGCGCCAGGCAACAGGCCCCGGCGGCAAGTAAGCCCTGGCTGACCGCCGTGCGGCGGTCGCGGCACCGCCGGTCCTGGTCGAGGTTACCCGCGGGGACCTGATCGAGTCCCGCCATCGCGGGTCAATCGCGGTTGTCGCCGCCGATGGCACGCTGCTGGCGAGCGTCGGAGATATCGATTCGCCGGTCTTCATTCGATCGGCCGCCAAGCCATTTCAACTCGCGCCGTTCGTGGCGTCGGGCCGGTTTGACGGATACGGATTTGGCACCGACGTCATGGCCGTCATGGCCTCCAGTCATTCCGGCGAAGACCGCCACGTCCGGACGGTCATGGCCGCGCTCAGAGCCGGCAGTCTCAGTGCATCGGTCCTGCACTGCGGGACCCACGCCCCCTACGACCGCGAGACGGCTGCCCGTCTTGCGCGCGACGGCGAGGCGCCGACGGAGATCCGGCACAACTGCAGCGGCAAGCACGCCGGGATGGCACTCCACGCCAAGGCCGCGGGCTGGCCGGTTGACGACTACTGGCGCCCCGACCATCCCGTCCAGGTGGCGTCGCGCGATGCCGTCGCCCTGATGACCGGCGTGCCGGCCGCGAAGATGGCCACCGCAACCGACGGCTGTGGCGTGGTGACCTTCGGGGTTCCGTTGCGCGGGCTTGCCCTGGCCTACGCGCGCCTGGCGGATCCGCGCGCTGTCGTCGAACCCGAGATGAGCCACGCGTTGGAACGAATCCGCGACGCCATGATGGAACACCCCGACCTGGTGGCCGGATCACGCGGCCGGCTCGACACCGCGCTCATGCAGGTTGCCTCTGGCCGGCTGGCGGCCAAGACCGGTGCGGAGGGAATTCAGGCCGTAGCGGTGCTTGCCGGTGGTCGCGGCACGGCGGCCTGGGGAGTGGCGATCAAGATCGAGGACGGGGACGGCGCCCGGCGAGCTGCCGCCGTGGCGACCTGCGCGGCATTGGGCCAGTTGGACGCACTGTCCGAGGCGGAACTGCGCGAACTGCGGGAATTCGCGAATCCGCGGGTGCACGATCTGGCGCGGCATACCGTTGTTGGTGAGGTTCGATCCGCGTTCAACCTGGCCTGATTCGTCAGCCGATCCAGCCGCGCACGAGTTCGGCGAATCGAACGAATACCGGTGCCAGGACCAGCGCCGGCAGGAAATTGGCTACCCGAACCGCCTTGATGTCGAGCAGCCGGAGTGCGACGCCGATGAGGATCAAGCCGCCGGTGGCGGTGATGGCCAGCACGGTGATCGGATCCATGACCGGCGCCAGCAGGGACGCCGATAGGGCTATTCCACCCTGGAGAACGAGAACCGTGATCGCGGACAGGCCAACGCCCCAGCCGAGTCCGGCGGCAAACGCGATCGCGGCGACCAGGTCCAGCAGCGACTTGATGGCCAACAGGCGGATGTCTCCGGTCAGCCCGTTCTGGATGGAGCCCAGGAGGGTCAATGGCCCCACGCAGAACACGAGGGATGCGGTGACGAATCCCTCCGCGATTCGCGACGGGCTGCCTTCTGCGGAGAGCCGTCGCTGGAACCACGCACCCAGGCCCTCGAGGCCATCGTGGATCCGCAACGCCTCGCCAACCGCCACGCCCGCCAGCAGGGCGGCCAGAACGGCGAGGTCGTCGCCCGGTTGGGCGGCCGGATCGGTGAACAGGCGGATGCCCATCGAGACCGCCAGGATCAGGGTGAAGAAGCCGAGGCCAGTGGTCAGGCTGTCCTGCATGCGCGTCGGCATGCGACGGCCGGCGAGCACGCCAATCGTGGTTCCGATCAGGACGGCGGCGACGTTGAGCAAGGTGCCCGAAAGCGGCATGGGCCGTATTGTGCCCCGGTGTGGCCCCGGTTCCTCCTTGTCTCCGCGCTGCTTCTCGGAGGCTGCGGGGTGAGTGCTGATCCCAGCTCATCCACCGAAACCGTG
>JAHFBB010000194.1 GCA_023250255.1 Chloroflexota bacterium
GAAGGCGCCGTCGCCAGCCCCGGACTGGACCAGGACCTCGATGCCCGGTCCCGAGCCGATGACGGCCGCGGCGGCCACCGGCGTCAGGGCGACACGGTGCTCACCATCGGCGGTTTCGCGGGGGACGACGATCTTCATGGGCGCGCGCGACGGGTCCTTCCGGCGAGAGATGGGTCGAACCGCGGCGGCGTTGAACGCCAGAAATGCGGTCCGGAGGTCGGAGTGTACCAAAGGCGACCGCCCTGGCCGCCCAGGGAAAATTGAACCTTTCCGGGGAGTGCCCCACTCTTGGGGGCGACATGCTGCGGACGCTGGTCGATCACGCCATCGAAGGTGACGAGGACGCATTCGCCGCCCTGGTCAGCACGGTCGGCGACCGGTGCATGGCCATTGCCTTCCGGATCCTGCGCGACGTCGACCGGGCCGAGGACGCGGTTCAGGCGGCGATGGTCACCACCTGGCGTCACCTGGGGTCGCTGCGCGATCGGGACCAGTTCGAAGCATGGCTCCATCGCACGCTGGTCAACGCCTGCTATGCCGAGTCACGCCGTCACCGGCCTGGCGCCCTGAACGTGGTGGACCTCGAGATCTCCGGCCCGAGCCCCGACGAGTACCTCAATGTCCAGGACCGCGACCGGCTGGAGCGCGGCTTCCGGCGCCTGCCGCCCGAACAACGAGCCGTCCTGGTCTTCCACTACTACCTCGGCCTGACCCTGGCCGAGGTGGCTGAGCAGCTCGACGTCCCACTCGGAACGGTGAAGTCCCGCCATCACTACGCGTCCCTCGCATTGCGAGCCGCGATCGAAGCGGATGACCGCGGCGCCGGTCCCGCCACGGAGCGATCCGCATGACGACCTCGACTCCTCGCGACTTCGACAGCCTGATGGAGGCGTTCCTCGAGGAAGGCCCGGCTCAGCTGTCCGATCGTCTCGGCCAGCGAATCGCGGGCGAGGTGCATCGGACCCGCCAGGGGAATCCATGGAGATTGCCGACATTCGGAAGACTCACCCTGCCGGGGGTGGCGATGGCCCTGTTGCTCGCCATCGGGTTGGCCGTGGCCATTGGCAGCCTGCTTCGACAGGTCGGAACGACGCCGTCCCCGACCGCAGCACCATCGTTTGTTGACGGCGGCGCGGCAACTGGCTTCCTGCCGAGCGGACAGCAATATCACGCCACGGCCTTCGCCTTCCGATTCTCGTTCGTACTGCCGGCCGAGCCCTCCGGCTCGTGGCGGGCCGACTCCCTCGGCGACTCGCACAGCTTCCGGATCGACCCGGAGGGCGGAGCAGTGACCTTCCACGACGGGGTCGGCCTGCCGGCTGACCTGTGTCATCCACAAAGCGGCTTGCTGGATTCGGTGCCAGCCACACCGCAGGAGGTGGCTGATTGGCTGGGTGCGACGCCCGGACTGACGCTTTCTGCGCCGACCGACTTTGGGGTCGATGGCCGGCGCGCCCAGTCGTGGGACATCTACCTGTCCCCCTCGTGTTACATCGGGGACGCGGCACCATTTCCGGGACCTTCGGTCTGGTTCCAGGGCAACGAGCACCACCGCGTCTACGCGATCCCAACGCCCTCCGGGGTGATGCTCGCCTTTACCTGGCCGTCTGGCTACCGGGGGGCCGGCGAGGACACCCTGCCTGCGGTCAACAGCTGGACCGATGAACTCCTCGGTTCGATCCGCTTCGAGTAGGAGATCAACTGCCGTGCCTCGTTCGAGAATGGTTGCCCTCGCAGTGGCTGTCGTGGTCGTGGTCGGTATCGGTGTGTGGTTGTCGCAGCAGGAAAGGCCAGGCACTGCTTTGGCCAGTCCGACCGGGGCCGCCTCGGCGTCCGCTGCGGGCACCCCCGCCGGATCAGGGGGTCTGCTCGCACCGACCGGCTACCTCGGAAACGGGACGATCGCCTTCAGCCGCAATGACCCGGCAATCGACGAAAGCGCGGTCTATCTGATCAACCCCGACGGCAGTGGTGAAACCCGCCTGCGGCTGGTCAGCCCATGGGCTGGCGGAAGCAGCGAGTTGGATGGGTATGGATGCTGCCCGGTTTTCTCCCCCTCAGGACTGCGGGTGGCCGTCGGGTTCAACGATAACTCCGGGGCTGGCAGCGAGGGCACCTGGCGCCAGACCCAGATCGTCAATCTGGATGGGTCGCCGGCGTCGACCGTCCCAGTCCGCTGTGTGGCCTGCGAGTCGATCCTGGGGATCGACTACGACCCGCGTGCCTGGTCGCCCGATGGCCGCCTGTTGGCACTCCAGGTATGGAGCGACGCTGACGCCACGCGTAGCGGGATCAACGTTGCGCCACTTGACGGAACCGACTGGGCCATCCAGATCAGTGGGGCGGGGAGTGACGACATCCCGGTGGCATTCTCGCCGGACGGCACCCGGTTGCTGTTCGTGCGCCTCGCACCGAGCGAGAGGCCCGGCGCGCTTTGGGAGTTGACCATGCCCGCGCTGCAGGCGGATGGAACGCTGTTGCCGGGTCCCCTGGCGATCCGCCAGGTGAGCCCGAGCGGCCTAACCGTCACCTTCAATGACTATTTCGGCCAATCCGCCAGCTACTCGCCCGATGGGTCGCAGATCGCGTTCGTGGGGACCGATGCCAGCGGCAGCGGCCGAGTGTATGTAGTGGACGCCGACGGCGGCGAGCCGACTGCCATCGCCGGGCCGGGCGAGTTCGTGACGAGCGCCGGGTGGTCTCCCGACGGCAGCTGGATCGTCTTCGATCTGAGCACGCCCGGCGGGCGCCACGACCTGTACATCATTCGCCCAGATGGCACGGGCCAAACCAACCTGACGGAAAGCTTCGATCCAGGCATCTGCTGCTCGGTGTGGTCGCCGGACGGGACCGCGCTTCTCGGTCAGGCCACCGTGACCTCAGACGATCAGGCCTACTTGTTCATCGTGCCCATCGATGGATCGACCATCTACCAGGTCACCACCACGCCGGCGCTGTACGAGAACGTGTCCTGGGGTGCCGCCTCTCGCTAGCTGCGGCCGCGCCGGGCGCTGGTCTGCGCTAGGCTCTGCCCATGACCGAAGCGCCAGCCGGGGCGGTGATCCGGACCCAGGGCCTGA
>JAHFBB010000195.1 GCA_023250255.1 Chloroflexota bacterium
CGACACGCGCCTCGAAGGTCGGCTGCCCATGGCGCAGGTAGCGGGGCAGGATGTCGGGGGTATTGGTGAACAGGTTTCCACGGTAGTACTGGCGCATCTCGCCGCGGGTCATCTCGGTCAGAAAATCGCGCAGGACATCGCGCCGCTCGCGCCAGGTGAAGTAGGTGTAACTCTGGCTGAAGCCTGCCTTCGCCAGGGCGCGCATCGGCTTCGCGCGGGTAAACGCCTCGGCCAGGAATATGACATCGGGATCGCGACGGTTTACCTCGCGGATAAGCCATTCCCAGAAGGCGTTTGGCTTGGTGTGCGGGTTGTCGACCCGGAAGATCCGCACTCCACGGTCCGCCCACAGCAGGACGAGGTCGCGCCACGCCTTCCAGAGGGACGCCCGCACCCGCGGGTCCGGGGCGTGGAAGTCGAACGGGTAGACGTCCTGGTAGAGCTTGGGCGGGTTCTCGGCGTGCCGAATCCGGCCGTCGGGGGCGCGACGGAACCATTCAGGATGTTCAGTGACCCATGGATGATCCGGCGACGCCTGCAGGGCCAGGTCGAGGGCAACCTCCATTCCCAGGCGACCTGCCGCCCGACGAAATCGGAGGAACGCGGGTAATCCACCGAGTTCGGGCGCGACCGACTCGTGGCCACCGTCGGCTGAACCGATGCCCCACGGGCTGCCCACATCACCGGGCTTGGCCTGTTCGGCATTATTCCGCCCCTTCCGATTCGTCAGACCGATGGGATGAATGGGAGGCAGGTAGATGACGTCGAAGCCCATTGCCGCCAGCGCCGGCAGGCGCCGCGCCGCCTCGTCGAAGGTGGCACCCACCCCCGGCGTGGTTCCCTGGGAACGCGGGAAGAACTCGTACCAGGCCCCGAAGGCGGCCGCCCTCCGCTCGACGACGACCTCGAGTTGACGCACGTACCCGCTGGCCGCCGATCGATCGGGATGGCGAGAAGCCGACGCCAGGAATCGGGCACCGCCCGCCAACCGAGCAATCTCCGACGGTCGGGTTGTCGCGGCGATCGCCCGGCGGACGCCCCGTATCCGAACCGCGTCCTCTGCTGCACCGTTGGCTTTCGCGCGCCGGGCGGACGCTCGCAGGAGGACCGCCGCCTCAGCGATCTCGATCTCGATGGACCGCCCCGCGGCCGCTTTTCGGCGCAGCCGATCAGACCAGGAAGCCACGTCGTCCCGCCAGGCCTCAATGGTGTACCGATAGCGGCCGACGGCCGGCAAGCGGACCCGTGCACTCCAGCGGTCGCCGGACCCTGCTGCCATCCGGGCTTCGGTCCAGTTCGGAGCGCCCTCGGGGCGCAATAGGAGTGCGGCGGCCAGCTGATCGTGCCCGTCGGCGAAAATGTCGGCCGTTACCGTCAACCAGTCGCCGACCACCCGCTTGATCGGGTATCGACCGGCGTCCACCTCCGGATCGACCCGTTCGATGATGATCGAACGACGGGTGCCCACGGCATCGGCCGCAGGCTCGACGAGGGGGACGGCGCGGCGGCTGGAGGGGCTGGGCATCGGCCCGTGAACCGTACCCCATTCGGAGGATTACTCTCTGGCATGACCGTGATGATGCCGCGCGCTCGGACCCTGGTGGCTTTGGCGGTCGCCCTGTCGGCCTGCACCGGCGCCACTCCAACTCCGTCCCCCAGCGTGTCAGCCACATTCAGCGCTGAGCCGACCTCGAGCGCTGACCTGAGTTTGCCGGCCCTTCCCTCGGGGCCCGACGCGCTTGGGGTGGAACTCGTGGCCGATGGCTTCAGCAGTCCCATTGGCATTGCCTTTCCGCCGGATGGCTCCGGTCGGCTGGCGGTGGTGGAACAGGTCGGAACCATCCGTTGGGTCGCGGCCGACGGAACCGTCAGCCCCGAGCCTGCTCTTGATATCAGCGAACGTGTTCGTCTGGGTGACGAACAGGGGCTCCTGGGCCTGGCCTTCCATCCCGGCTTTGCCAACAACGGCCGCCTCATCGTCAATTACACCCGCGCCGCAGATGGGTGGACGGTCATCGCCGAGTTCACGGCTGATTCGACCCGGACGATCATCGACCCGGCGTCCGAGCGCATTCTGCTGGTCGTCGCCCAACCCGCCTCGAATCACAACGGCGGCGACCTGGCGTTTGGCCCCGATGGCTACCTGTACATCGGTCTGGGGGATGGTGGGGGCGGTGGGGACGTCTTCGAGAACGGGCAGGACCTCACGAGCCTGTTGGGCAAGATGCTGCGGATTGACGTGGACGCTCCTCGGACCCCGGACATGGAGTACGCCATACCGTCGACCAACCCGTTCGTCGCCGGCGGCGGCCGACCGGAGATCTGGGCGTGGGGCCTGCGGAACCCGTGGCAGTTCAGCTTTGATCGCGACTGGGGGGATCTGTACATCGGCGACGTCGGCCAGGATGGATGGGAGGAAATCGACCGCCAGCCAGCCGATGACCCCGGTGGAGCGAACTACGGCTGGCCCGTCCTCGAGGGCAAGCACTGTTTCCGCTCCGCCTCCTGCAGCCCCAACGATTTCGTCGCGCCCATCGCGGAGTACTCGCACGACATCGGTACAGCGGTCATTGGTGGCTACGTCTATCGGGGGACTCGGCAGCCGGACCTGGTGGGCGTGTATGTGTTTGGCGATCTCGAGATCGGGCGACTGTTCACCCTCCAGGTTGACGAAGGAACTGAGGATCCAAAGATGGTCGCCGAACTTGGCCTGCCGATCAGTTCCTTCGGCGAGGATGAACATGGCGAGATCTACCTGTTGACCCTGAGCGGCTCGCTATCGCGGATCGTAGTCGCTGACTGACGCGGTTCGAATCCGCCCGTGGCCCGCAGGCTGACCCAGCCGCTGGCGGCGATCACCAGGTGGTCGAGGAGTTCGATGTCCAGCAGCCTTCCCGCTTCGGCCAGGTCGGCGGTGATCCGCAGGTCGTCCGCCGATGGCGTGGGGTCGCCCGATGGATGGTTGTGAATGACCACGATGGCCGCCGCCTGGCGGCGCACGGCCTCGCGAAAGACCTCGCCGACGCGCACCGGTGACCCGGCCAGATTGCCGACGTAGACCGTTTCTTCGCCG
>JAHFBB010000196.1 GCA_023250255.1 Chloroflexota bacterium
ACCGCCGATGACCACCACCAGGGCGGTGACGAATTCCATCCAGCGACGCGTGCGGGCCTGGCTGGCCGGTACGGGGCGATCCTCGCGGACCGGCCAGTGGTCCGTGATGGCCAGCGCAATGACCGGCAGGCCCCAGACCGCCAGCAGGGGTGCATTGCGCAGCGAGACGAGACTCATGACTACCCCCAGCCAGGCCAGCGTCGCCATCCATCCCGGTGCCCGGCGGGTACCCACCGTCCCCAGGACGACGATCATCGCCAGCAGGCCCCAGTGGGCCGGGTCGTGGAAGTCGGGCGATTGCCATTCCAGGATGTTGGCCAGGCCCCAGTCGCCCGCGTCGATGTAGCGCAGCGGATAGAGGATCCCCGCCGGCCCGGCCGGGGTGAGCATGACCGCCAGACCGCAGCCGAGCGCCGCCACCAGCAACCAGGTGCGTGCCGATCCGGTGGACATGGCGGTGCGACCGGCCAGGCTGAACAGGACGTACACCCCGACCGCCCCAAGCCCCACCACCCACAGGCCATGGAGGTTGGCCCACAGGATGAACAGGGGCCACAGCCACAGCGCCCGACGGGGGTGATCGGGGCCGAGCCGCCGGAGGAATACGATCAGGATGGCCATCAACAGCCAGGACAGCACCTGCGGCCGCACCGTGACGTACGGGACCAGCAGCCATCCCGCCAGGAGCGCCGCCAGGCCAATGGCCATCGGCCGTGCCCCCTGGCGGCCAAGGTCCATGGCCAGGACCAGGACGATGGCTCCGGCCAGCATGCCGAAGCCGATCAGGCCAGCCGTCGGTCCAATGCGCCCCACGCTGAGGTAGATGAGGACCTCGCTCAGCCACTCGTGCGGGGTCCATGGCTGGCCGCCCCAGGTGAACGAGAACGGGTCGACGCTGGGCACGCTGCGGTTGGTGACGATCAGCTCGCCGGTCTTCAGGTGCCAGAACAGGTCGGAATCGGCGAGGCCCTTGGCGGCCACGATGATGACCAGCAGTCCGGCCACCCCGAGCCCAATGGTGACCGCGGTCGATGGTGGGCGGAGCATCTGGCACGAGTCTAGACGCTCGCGGCGGCCGTAGGATCAGCGCGTGGCAGATGCCGTGGCCCTCATTCGACGATCCCTGCTGAGCGACCGTGCGCTGCTGGCCCTCACCGCCACTGCCTTCGTGCTGGCCAACGCCACCATTGTCTACCTCGGTTGGCTTGGCGACTTTGGTTACGACTTTTCGTGTTGTTACCAGCAGGCCGGTCAACGGATCGCCACCGATCCCTCGACGCTCTACCAGTGGTCGGCCGATTACACGTTCCGCTATTCCCCCTGGGCGGCGCTCGCCTTCCGGCCCCTGGCCGGCCTGACCGCCGACCAGGCGTTGTGGGCCTGGTTCGGCCTGAAGGTCGCGGTCCTCATTTGTCTGGCGGTGGCGTTCTCCCGGCCCTGGTCGGGCCGGGGCCGGTGGTGGGTGGTGGCCGCCGTCCTGGCCTTCCCACCCATCTGGCACGACCTGATGATCGGCAACGTCAGCATCTTCACCGTGGCCGTGCTGCTCGCCCTGCTGCGCACGGACCGAGGCGTGGGCGGCGCCCTGCTCGGACTGCTCCTCCTGTTGGCTCCCAAGCCGCACCTGGTGGCGGTGGCCCTGTGGCTGGTCATCCGGCGCCCGCGGGATGCCGCGGCGGGCCTGGGGGTGCTGCTGATCGGCCTGGTCAGCGGCATCGTGATCTGGGGCCCCGACCTGTGGCTTGCCTACGCGCGGACGTTCCTCGAGCCGCTGGAGCGAACCTTCACCGCCAATGTCGGCTTCTCCGGCCTGTTCGGACCGATTGGCGTGGCCGTGGGACTGGTGGCCGGAATCGCGGTTGGCGTGCTGGCCCTCCGTCGGGGCGACGGCAGTGGCCTGGGCCTGTCGCTGGTCGCCGGGCTGCTGGCCAGCCCGTACCTGTTCATCCACTACCTGGCGGGGTTGATCGTGGCCGTTGAGCCGGTCCTCCGCCGCCAGCCCCGACGGCTGGCGGTCTATCCCTGGCTGCTGGTCGCCTTCCCGCTCATTCCGGTGTGGTTGACCGGGCTGGGGGCGACAGTGTGGCGCTCGCCGCGCGACCAACCGCCGGTAGCGGAGCCGCCATCAGCAACGGCAGGTTGACCAGGTAGACCCGCGGCAGGACCACCAGCTGGGCGATCACCGCCAGCAGCCAGCCGAAGCGGCCCCGGGAACCCCAGAGGGCGAGCACGGCGGCGGCGAGGATGGCGGCTCCCCAGATGAGTGGACCGAACTGGCTCAGGCTCATCCCGGGGATCGTGTCCACCGCGGCATCGGTCTGGTAGAAGCGGATGAAATCGTCGAGCCACGGGGCCTGCAAGGCGAGCAGGACCGCCGAGGCCAGGGCGAACAGGCCCACCCCGTGCCAGTCACGCCGCCCGATGAACCACAGCAATCCGACCGCCGGATGAATCTTGATCATCGTCGCCAGGGCCAGCGCCGGCCCGCCTCCGCGGCCGAGCAGCGGAGTCAGTGCCAGCAACAGCACCACCACGCCCTGGGCGTTGCCATTCAGCAATTGCTGGCCCCAGGCACCGATGAGCAGCACAGCCGGCAGCACCCCCGGCCAACCCGCCGCCCGGTAGCCGACCCAGATCGTGGCCGTGGTCGCCGCGGCCAGCAGCGGGTACCAGACGACGGGCTGACCGACGATCGGCATGAGCATCGCCAGCAGCGGCGGATAGCGGTACTGCATCTCCGGGCCGAGCCCCAGCGAGGCGGCATACGGGTCGCCGCCCGCCCACAGCGCTTCGCCCGCCCGGCGATACGTTTCCAGGTCGAGACCGAGGACCGTGGTCGGCGCGAGGTACAGCGCCCCGGCCACGCCGAGGACGAAGTACAGACCGATGACGGCCACGCGCAATAGACTCACGGCCGATGCCGACCGAACTGGGGCTGACACGACCGCGGCGCTCCGACCTCCTCGTCCTGTTCGGGGTGGCGCTGGTGGTCCGGGTGGTCGCCGCACTGAGCGTGGGCTACCCGCCCTACACCGATCCAGCCTACTACGCCATGATCGCCGAGCGACT
>JAHFBB010000197.1 GCA_023250255.1 Chloroflexota bacterium
ATACCAATGACTCGCACCTTGGGGTTGACCGTCTTGACCCACAGACCGATGCCGCTGATGAGCCCGCCGCCACCAATTGGCACCAGGATCGTGTCCGCTTCGGGCCACTCCTCGAGGATCTCGAGGCCCACGGTGGCCTGCCCAGCGACCACCTCGGCGTCGTTGTACGGCGGGATGTACGTCGCGCGACCGGCCTGGTCGCGTCGTCGGGCCTCGGCCTCGGTGTCGTCGGAGTCGCGCCCGTAGATCTCGACCACGCAGGTATCGGACTCGAGCGCTCGCAGCCGTTCCAGCTTGGCTGGGGAGCTGCCGGCACCGACCAGGATGGTGACTGCCATGCCATGTTCGGCAGCGGCCTGGGCGACTGCGATCCCGTGGTTGCCCGTACTGGCCGTGACCAGCCGCGCATGCGGGTCGCCTTCGGCCACCGCGGCCACCTTGTTCCACGCCCCCCGGATCTTGAACGAGCCGGTGTTCTGGAGATGCTCGAGCTTGAGTCGAACTTCCCGCGCGCCCGCCACCGCGGCCAAGGCAGGTGAGGGCTGGAGTGGGGTCCGCCGCGCCGCCTCGCCAATCCGGCGTCGGGCGATGAGAACATCGAGCGGAGTTGGAAGGATCCCTGCCACGGCCGGAGTCTACGGCCCTTCAGGCCGTCGCCGGCTCCGCCACCGCCGTGCCCGCGTGCGCAGGGTGCACGTAACGGGGAAGAAGGGCGCCGGGACGGGACCTCAGCCCCCGGATGTGCGCCCCGGGCACGCCACGAGCCCAAAACCCCTCGTGCCTGCCAGTTGTGACCACCCCACGCACGCGACCTCCGCAGGAAGGCGCAAGACTCAGTGACTCTCGGCGAGTTCCCGCATTCGGCGGCCGGCGCGCATCAGGCTGGCAAGGCGGTCCTCGACCCGGTCCCGCTCGGCCGGGGTGGCCCAGTGGCGCAGGGCGAAATCGATCTCCTGCTTGTGCCGCGTGGCCAGGGTGAACACCTCTTCCACCTCGAGCACGGTAGCCTCGTCGTCGCCGGCAGCCAGCAGTTGGCGGCGCATTTCGAGGACGTCCACGTAGTACGAGGTGGCCAACCGATCGAGGTCGCGCTGGGCGCCGCCGTCCCACGGTTCGGGCGGACCGCCGTAGCCGTATCGGCGCCAGATCTGGGGGTGGACCTGTGTCTTCATCGGTCCATGAACCGTAGATGACAGACCGATGGAATGGCAGTTGGTCGGTCGGGCTATGCCAACCCGGACCATCGGTACCCTTCGGGGTGATCAGGTGGTCGGTTGGGGGCTGTCTGCTACCATCGGCCGGCCTCGCTGGGGTGTGGCCAAGCGGTAAGGCGCCTGATTCTGGATCAGGAGATCGAAGGTTCGAATCCTTCCGCCCCAGCCAACGATCCGACCTCCGCCGGGTGCTAGTGTCGGCCCCATGGCGGGGCGGAAGGAGACGCGTTTCCGGGCGGTGATGCTGATCGAATGTGCGGTAACGCTTGGTGGGGGCCGCGTAGGTCCCACCCTTCCCAAGTCTCCCTGCGGCCCCGCCTGACTCGGATCAGCTCACCGGGGTAAGCCCAGCCAGCAGGTCGCGGAGTTGGCCCGCCCCCTCCGCGCCGGCCGCCATGTCACCCTCCACGACTGCTCCCTGGATTGCCCCCAGGGCGCTGTGGACCGCCACGCGATCAGCCGCGTTGAGGGCGTGAACGACGCGGTCGCGAACGTAGTCGAGCGCGAAGGCATCCGCCCGGAAGGCGGCCTCGTCGCCGGCAGCCTCATCGACGATGAGCTGCGCCGCCCACAGGTCCATGCGGGCCAGGTCAACCTCGACCACCGGGCGGTAGCGCAACTGGAGATCGAAGGCGAAGCGCGCCACCTCGATCGCGGCCTGGCGGGTCTGCGCGGCGTTCTGGGACGCCACGGCTGAGCCAAGAACATCCAGCGCATCGGTCATCAACGGCTCGATCAAGCGTGGAACGTCACCGCCACGGTAGGCCTCCCACGCCGCCGCCATGTCGGCGGCCGTGGTCGATGCATCGGTCCAGGCTCCGGCTGCCGCGGCGTCGAAGACGGCCAGCGCGCCGTCCGACAGGGTGGTGAGCTCGGTCGGAACCGGCGCGGACAGCGCGTCGGTGGGCACAGCCAGGGCCAGCGCCTCGAGATCAATCCCGTCGCCGGTCAGGAACTCGCCGTAGCCGGGGGCGAAGATCTTCTGCTCGTGCGTACCATCGGCGTGCAGTTCGTCGGAGATCATCCCGCCGGCAATCGGCCCCAGCGGCCCGTCAAGCGATTGACCGATGGCGGACACGGTCACCTGCTCGAACACGAATCCGGGCGCGTTTTCCGGTCGGTACACGTCCCCGACCTGCGGATTGCCGGGCATGATCATGGCGGCCGGGCCGTCCCGACCGGCAAGCCAGGTCCCCTCGGTCACCACGATCGCCCCGTCGCGGAAGTCGAAGACGTCTTCGCCGAAGTACCAGACCGATCCGTCGTCCGCCTGGGCATAGAGGTCAATTGCGACCTCGGTGATCTTCCCGTCCAAGTAGGCGCTGTACTGGGAAACGGCCACTTCGACGCGCTGTCCTTCCCACTCGATTACCCGAGTCTCGGGCAAGAGGGTGACCTCGGTCCGGAAGGGCAGGCCACCCACCTGTCCCAGCATGAGCACCGAGGCCTGGCGCGAGATCGGGAACAGTGGGTTGGTGATCTCGGTGGGGTGCGAGAAGGTCGGCATGGCCAGGTCAACCCGGTTCGCATCGGGCGCGACCTGCAGGCCGGTCGGCACCTCCGGCTGGGGGATCAGCCGAGTGCTGCAACCAGTCATGAAGATGGCGGTGGCCATGACGGCCACGGCGAGGGTTCCACCCAGGGTTAACAATCGGTCGCGGATCATCGGTCTGCTCCTTCGTGCGGGCTGCCTGTGCCAGACCAGACTTGCCCAGGACCGATGAGAGGACCGTGAGTGCGAGATGAGAACGGCATTCAGGCCGGCAGGCGGATGACCACCCGTGCGCCACTATCC
>JAHFBB010000198.1 GCA_023250255.1 Chloroflexota bacterium
CGAACTCACCGTCAAGGGTCGCGAGCAGCCGGTCGCGATCTGGAGCCAGTCGGCCACCGCGGCCTGATCACGCCAGCGGTGGAGCGCGTTGGACGCCTGATCGCGTCTCCCGAGGCTCGACTCGTTGGCCTGACCGTGCTCCTCAAGGTCGCAGTCTTCGCGGTCGGCGCGCTGGCATACCTGGTCCTCACCGGTCCATTGCAGGATCCGTTCGGCATCTGGAACCGATGGGATGCGCCCCACTACCTGGACATTGCCGACTGGGGCTACATGGCCATCGATCCGGGCGTGTCGCCCACCTTCAGTCAGCGCTACGACCTCGACCTGTTCATCGTGTTCTATCCGCTCTTCCCATGGCTGGTGGCGGGAGCGTCGCTGGTCATTCCGAGTACCCACACCGCCGGCCTGGTCGTCGCCGGAGCCGCGTCGCTGGTGGTGGCGCCGCTCCTCTTCCGACTCGTCCGTCGCGAGTTCGGTGCGGCGGTGGGCATGCGTGCGGCCTGGTTCCTGCTGATCTTCCCGACGGCCTACTTCCTCCACCTTGCCTATACGGAGGCCCTCTTCCTGGCCCTGGTCCTGGGCTCGTTTCTGGCGGCGGGCGACCGGCGATGGTGGCTGGCCGGTCTGCTCGGCGGATTGGCCGCGTTGACCCGGGTCAATGGACTGGTGCTGATCGGCGTATTGCTGGTGGAGGCATGGCTCGAGTGGCGCGGCGAACGTCGGCTCAACCTCGGCTGGCTGTGGATCGGTCTGGTGCCGGTTGGATTTGGGATCTACCTGGCGGTGAACCAACTGGTGTACGGCGACCCGCTTGCCTTCGTGGTCATCCTCGACGATCACTGGTTCAAGCATCCGGCACCACCGTGGGCGGGAATCCGCCAGGTCTGGGAATGGGCAACCAACTTCGACGACCTGAATCGCGCCGTGTGGAATGGCTGGGCGGAACTGATCTTCATCGTCCTCGGCGCCATCGCATCGATCTGGTCGTTGATCCGATTTCGGGCTCCGTGGACCGTCTGGATGGTGGGGAATTGGCTGTTGTTCACCAGCACTTCGTTCGTCCTGTCGGTGCCGCGGTACTCGCTGACCCTGTTCCCTGCGTTTGTCGCCCTGGCGCTGTTCAGCCCGCGTAAATGGCAGCTGGTTGTCATTTCGCTCATCTCCGGCGGCCTGATGGTCGCCCTCACCGCGCGTTTCGCGATCGGCCAATGGGCGTTCTGAGGGCTGCCGTGGGCATGGGCCTGGCCGCGGCCTGTCTGGCCGCCTGCGGGATCCCCGGACCATCCGAGGTCTCGAGTGCCCAATCGGTCGTTCTGGCCGACGGCACCTCGGCCGCCCGCTTCGGCACCGGGGACTACGGCGTCGTCCTCATCCCGGCGGCCGGAGAAGACCCGGCGGATTGGCAACCGTTGGCCGAAGCCATTGCGCAGAACCGGATGATCGTTCTGGTGTTGGACGTCCCCTCCGAGACCAGCATCACGGCCGGCAGGGCATGGTTGCTCGGGGATGGAGGCGCGCAGCGCGTCGCAGTCGTGGCCTCCGGTGGCGACGCCGTCCGACTGGCGAACGGATTCGACCAACTCATCGCGCTGTCAGCCGACCTTGCATCGAGCGAGGCGTCCGCCATGGACGTCGAGCCGAAGTTGTTCCTTGCGTCCGAGGACGATCCACTGACCGCTGACGCCGCGCTGCGACTTGCCGATGACGCACCCGGGGACTGGAACCTGGCAAACCTTGTCCCCGGGTCAGGGGTTGGCGCGGGGATCCTGGACGGACCGGGTGCGGGAGACCTGGTCAGCGCGGTGGTCACACGACTCAACGAGCGGCGCTAGGGGGCGGACAGCAAGTGCCCCGAAGGAACCGCGGCGACCTTTGATGTCATCTCAGGTCCGGCCAGCTGCCCCTTCGGGACGCCCACAGGATGCCGCCGCGGCGCGCAAGCCCGCAAGGGGTGTTGTCCACCGATTTTGGGACTGATCGGTCAGTTTTCCACACTCGATCCAGAGATCGGTCAGGAGAGGAGCACCCCAATTGCCAGCAAGGCCGCATAGATCAGCAGGCCGCCCAAGGTGACCATCCAGCGCAGTCCGCGCGGAATGGCCGATCCGCCCGCGAACAGATAGACGAGCGGACCTACCAGCGGCACAACCAGCACGCCAGCCGCCCACAGGACCCGCGCCCTGCTGCTCAGATCCTCCCGGCGTGCGAGGTCCCACAGCGCCAGGGTGACCCACGCGACGAGCAGAATCAGCGGGAAGACATATCCATACAGACCGATGAGCAGCGCGGCTGGATTGGTTGTCAGGGGAATACCCACCAAGGTCACCTCCGGGGTGATTGTGTTGCCGTCATCGACCGATTCGATGGCGGAGACGGGTCGGATGTCGACGGTGCCCGGAACCGCTGTCTCGGGAACGGCCAGCACGGGTGCGGCGTCGGGATCGGGCATGGTCGGCTGGGGAGGGCTGTCCGGCCAGGTGCGCCAGTCGCCGGGCTCCACTGAACCCGCCAGCGCGGCTGCGAAATTCGCGAGCAGATGGTTGGTGACTGCCATGGCTCCACCGCCGGCCCGCGACCTCGTGGGTCCGCCGTCACAGGCGAATTGCTGCTCGATCAGCGGCGGCATGCTGGTGGCAAACGAGTTCTCGGCGAAACAGTCCCCGCCCTGCCCGGCCAGGCCGTACGCCAGATCGGCCAGGCCTGATCTGCGCACGAGATTGCCGCGCACCTCGTTGTCGGCACCCAGGTACAGGTTGGCATCGATCATTGGTGTGGCGGCGATGCCGTACGCAACGTGATCCTCGATCAGGTTGCCTTCCACCCGGTTGCCCACGGTCCCCGGCAGGATGATCCCCAGTCCATAGGCGGCGATCCCCCACGACTTGGCTGGTGCGGACCGATTGTTGTTGTCATGCACGTAGTTGCCGGCGATGAGCGCATCACCCTGCGGCGGCAACAGTTCGGAGTCGAGCGTGTTGGGACCAATGCCGCCCCAGTTGTCGC
>JAHFBB010000199.1 GCA_023250255.1 Chloroflexota bacterium
CCTGGATGGCCCGCACCAGCGGATCGGCCACGTCGCCGACCGCCACCACCACGCTGATGGCCATGCACCGCTCGCCGGCCGAGCCATAGGCGGCGGAGACGGCGGCATCGGCCGCCATGTCAATGTCGGCGTCAGGGAGGACGACCATGTGGTTCTTGGCGCCGCCCAGGGCCTGGACGCGCTTGCCGTGCTTGGTACCCGTCTCGTAGATGTGGCGCGCAACAGGCGTCGAGCCGACGAAACTGACCGCGGCGATATCCGGATGTTCAAGGATCCGATCGACCGCGACCTTATCCCCGTGGACGACGTTGAACACCCCATCGGGAACGCCGGCCTCCTTCAGCAATTCGGCCACGTAGACCGATGCCGACGGATCCTTCTCGCTCGGCTTGAGGATGAACGTGTTGCCGCAGGCGATGGCGTTGGCGAACATCCACATCGGTACCATGGCCGGGAAGTTGAATGGCGTGATCCCGGCCACCACGCCCAACGGCTGGCGGATCTGATACACGTCGATTCCGCCGCTGACCTGCTCACTGAAGCTCCCCTTGATCAGGTGCGGCACACCGGTCGCGAATTCGAGGTTCTCGAGGCCGCGGGCAACCTCCCCGAGGGCATCTATCCGGACCTTGCCGTGCTCGGCGGTCAGGTGCGCCGCGATCTGCTCGCGATGCTCGTCGACCAGGTTCCGGATGCGGAACATGATCTCGGTCCGCCGCGAGAGCGAAGTCGCCCGCCATCCGGGGAAAGCGGCCTTGGCGGCGGCGACCGCGGCGTCGACCTCTTCGACCGATGCGAAGTCGACCTCGCGCGCCAGCTCACCGGTCGCCGGGTTATAGATCGGTCCGTGCCGGCCGCTGGTGCCGGCGACGAGCGAGCCGCCCATCCAGTGGTGGAGGCGCGGGAGCCGGGTGGCGGCCTCTGCGGGCGGTTGGGCGACGGTGGTCATCGCCTCGCAGGGTACTCGCACCCGGCCGGGGCCGCCACCACCACCGCCTTCGAGGCCCGCGCCGGCCCCGGCCGCATATTCAACTGGGGTAATCAGTTCGACCCGAAGGACCCGATTTCCGGTGGGATTATCGGGCTGGGGTAATCAAACCGCCTCGTTTCGGGCGAATTCCGTCATGCGCATTACCCCAGCGTGATACCAGGCCGGCACGGGTTACGCCGGCGGCTCGTCCCGCGGCACCGATACGATGCCCACCGCCCCGATGTACACCGCCGAGGCAACGATGGTCACGGCCAATGCCCAACTGTCGGGGGCAAGGCCATTGGCCAAACCAGGCAGGTTGAGGATCGTGATCAGCCCCGCCAATGCCACCCCGCCGAAGGTTGCCGACAGAGGCGCCGCCAGCGCCCAGCGAGGTCCTACCTGGACCCCGAAGCCACCGACGGCGACGCCGGCGACGATGCCGAACAGGAGCACGGTCGGACCAACATATTCGGGATCGTAGTAGCCAAATCGCCCAGCGGCCCACTCCGCCAGCACGACCGACTGGGCGCCACTGACCACGGCACCGACAGCCAGGATGACCCATCCGACCAGCGGGATCAGCAACCTCGTCCCGAGGACCCGCCTGCCGATCAGCAGCGCCAGGCCTCCGCTGGCCAGGACCCAGCTGACTGCCCACAGGCCGAGCATGAGCGAGTGAGGAAGACCCAGGGTCGACTCCAGGGAGCCGAACAGCCAGCCGAGGACGCTCAAACTGAACCCGAATCCGAGGAACGACAACAAACCCCAGGCCAGCGCCTTCAGTCCGGCATTCGGCGGGCGCATCACGCGTCGGCCCGGCGAACGACCACCTCCGGCCGGGTCGCACGCCAGTCGTAGTCGGCGACCGCCTCGTCCGGACCGATGAGGCCGTTGGCCCGCAGCCAGTCGTCGGCGTACAGCTTGCCGAGGTAATTCCGGCCGGAGTCCGGGATCAGGACGACCATCAGTGCATCCGGATCGTCGAGATCGCTGGCCACCTGGAGGGCAGCCCACAACGCGGTTCCGCCGGACTCGCCGAACAGGATGCCCTCGGCAGCGGTGGCCACGCGGGCTGTCAGGAAAGCATCGCGGTCCGAAACCCGAACGATCAGGTCGGTAACGCCGGTGTCATAGGTGCCGGGCCAGAAATCCTCGCCAATGCCCTCGGTGAGGTAGGGGTGAACCGGGCCGCCGCTGAAGACCGAACCCTCGGTATCGGCTCCGACAATGACGACATCCGGGCGCCGTTCCCGCAGGTAGCGGCCAGCACCCGAGATCGTGCCGCCGGTGCCGATGGCGACCACCAGGTGGGTGATCTTCCCCTCGGTCGCGTCCCAGATCTCCGGTCCGGTGGTCAGCTCGTGGGCCTCGGGATTGGCCGGGTTGAAATACTGGTTCGGCTTCCACGCCCCGGGCGTCTCGCGCACCAATCGGTCGCTGACCTTGTAGTACGAGCGCTCGTCCTCAGGCTCGACATCGGTGGGGCACACGACCACTTCGGCGCCGTAGGCCCGCAACAGCGAGCGTTTCTCTTCGGACTGCTTGTCGGCCATCACGAAGATGCACCGATAGCCCTTGACGGCGGCCGCCATGGCCAGCCCCACGCCGGTGTTGCCACTGGTCGGCTCGACGATCACGCCGCCCGGCTTGAGCAGTCCGGCGCGCTCGGCCGCCTCGATCATCGGCAGGGCAATCCGATCCTTGACCGATCCACCCGGGTTGGACGACTCCAGCTTGGCAAGCAGCCGTGGACGGACCCCGCTGGCCAGGCGGTCCAGCGCGACCAACGGGGTGCCACCGATGGCGGCCGTGATATCGGGCAGGATGCCCAGACGGTCAGCCAGCGGTCGGCTCCGGCGAGGGAGTGGCGGCTTCGCCGCCGCCATCGGTCTGGTGCATCCACGATCCGGGAGTGCCCCAACCCATCAGATGACGCAGGACGAGGAATACGGCACTGCCAACAGCGGCGGAAACACCCAGGATCATGGCTGTGGGGATCCCGCCCACCAGCCAGTTGCCTG
>JAHFBB010000200.1 GCA_023250255.1 Chloroflexota bacterium
CCGTCCGCCGGTTCCGGATATCAAGTCGCTCTTGACGCGATCACCAGCGAGGGCGTGTTTGTCGACATCCACACGGCAGCCCATCCAGAAGGTGAGCTGACCGGCCCGATCGCGTACCAAACCGACCCACTCGGGCCGGCCATGGCCGGCGGGGTGCTCGTTGGCGCGGATCTAGCGGTGGGCGATGGGGACGACTCGATCTTCGCCGACATCATCATCGACGGTGCTGAGGGAAACCTGACCTATCTGCTGGTATTCGGGGACGGAGGGTCGACGGGAGCAACCATACGTCTGATGACCGATGGATCAGATGACCCGGTGATCTACTCCTTCCCGGGCGGGGAGTCGCCCCTGGTCGGGAAATTGCCGGTGACCGCGTTCGAGCGTTCCTCCGCCATCACGACCTGGCACGAGGCGATGGCGGCCGTACGATCTGGATCGGCCTATCTGGAAATCCTGCGCGAGGATGACTTGCCATCGGTCACTGGCCAACTCCGATGGATGAACGTGGCGGCCGACATCACCCCACAGGATTCGAGCAGAAGCGGCGGGGTGGAAAGCACCATGACGGTCTACATTCAGGTCGCCGGCGACGAGGTCAGCGCAAGTCTTGACGACGTCGTCATCGATGGCACCTACGGCGTGAACCTCGCGATTCGCCTTGGCCAACCCGGGTCCGACGGCCCGACGATCTTCGAATTCGCGCCCTATGACGAGCATCCGGTCTTCACACCAGGCGGGGATGTTCGGACGATTGCCGAGGGCGTGGCGGCGATCCGACAGGGTGCGACATATGTTGACGTCGTCCCCATCGACGGGTCAGGCGGCGTGTACACCGGTCCGCTCGGACGCCTGCCGGAACCAACCACCGCCACGAGCGGCTTGCCGGCGGGACCAGTGCTGGTTGCCGTCGCTCTGGCACTTCTTGGAACGATGCTCGTCGGATGGCGACTGGCTGGAAGATCGCGGCAAGATCCGAATGCCCCGGCTTGACCCCTGTTCACTCCTGCGGCCTGCGACTCCCCGGAGGTGACGGACGCCCGCGCGTGTCCGATGCCGCGTTTGGCCGGATCGAGACGGCCGCTGCCGGCCTCGGTGCTGGCGCTCGGCAACGCAGCCGCGACGACCATGGTCGATTCCCCGAATGTCCCCGACGCCGGGCTGCCAAATGGCAGCCGAGTTGCTGCTAGGCGCGGGGCGAGCTCGGCGGCGGTCCAGGCTGAGCACGATCGTGGCCCATCCGAGGCAGATTTCGCGGCCTAATCGTGCCTTAGGTCAGTGTGATTGCGATTTGGCGCCGGGGGCCTGGCCGAAGGCGCCGGACTCGCGGAAGGCGGCGATCTCGGAGGCGGTCAGGCCCGCCTCGGCGAGAATTTCGTCGGTGTGCTCGCCCAGGCGGGGTGGTGGGGCGAGGAGCGGCAGCGGCTCACCGTTCACCCGGATGGGTGAGCGTGACTGGGGAATGCCGTCGATAAAGGTGATCCAGTCGGGGTCCACCTCGCGCATGGCGGTCAGCGCCTCACCGACGCCGTTCACCGGGCCGCCAGGAATGTCGGATGCGGTCATCTCAGCCACGAACGCGTCACGCGACCTCGCCCGGATCCGCGGCTCAAGCGCGGTCAGGACTTCAGCCCGCTGAGCCAGCCGGTCGGCATTGGTTGCCCACTCCGTCCGCTCGTCCAGGCCAAGGACCTCGAGCAGGCGGCTGAACTGGGCGTCATTGCCAACCGCCACCACCACGTGGCCATCGGCGGCCTCGAAAACCTGGTACGGCACGATGTCCGGGTGGCCGGTCCCCCAGCGGCGCGGCTCCTGTCCGGTGGCGAGGTAAAAGCCGAGGACGTTGGCCAGTCCGGCGGTGGCGGCCTCGACCAGGCTGACCGATGCGTGGGGCGCCAGCGCCCCGCCGCTCCGAGCGCGCCCGAGGAGCCCGGCGAGCGCACCGATGCCCGCCTCCAGTCCGGCGAGCAGGTCAAGCAGGCCGACACCAATCTTCACCGGTCCCCCGCCGACCTCGCCGGTGACCATCATCTGGCCGCTGAACGCCTGCGCCACCAGGTCGTAGGCGGGCCGTTCGGCAGCCTCGCCAGCGCCGTGAAACCCCCCGACGGCCGAAACCACCAGGTGGGGATGGACCCGTCGCAGCCGGTCCGGGTCGACGCCCAACCTGGCCGCCACCGATGGCTGGTAGTTGTGCATCAGCAGGTCGGCTTGCGCGGCCAGGCGGTCGAGCACGGCTCGACCGCCATCGGTCTTCAGGTCGAGGACGATGCTGCGCTTGTTCCGGTTGACCGAGGCGAAGTACGCGCTGCGCCGGTCACCCGGGTCGCCCCAGAAGGGCGGTCCCCAGCCACGGGTTTCGTCGCCGGAGGGGGGCTCCACCTTCCAGACGGTTGCCCCCAGATCGGCCAGCAGCATGGTCGCGTAGGGGCCGGCAAAGACCCGCGACAGGTCGAGGACGGTGACGCCGGAGAGCAGGCCCTGGGTCATCCGAGGCGTGGCCTCAGCCAGTCGTCGGTTCGGCTTGGGCAGGGCCTTCGTACAGGCCAAGTTTCGCGACTCCGCGCTGCATCCAGCGGGGAGCCCACCAGTTCCAGTGACCCATCACCCGCATGAATGCCGGGACCAGGACGCCCCGGACAACGGTCGCGTCGATGAGGACGGCCAGGGCCATGCTGAAGCCCAACGCCTTGAGGAAGATGATCTGCGACAGGGCAAAGGCTCCGAACACCACCACCATGATCAGGGCCGCCCCGGTGATGATCCCGCCGGTCACACCAATCCCCTCGGCCACCGAAGCGGTGTTCTCGCCGGTGGCCACGTAGCGCTCCCGGATGCGGGACAGGAGGAGTACCTCGTAGTCCATGGACAGGCCAAACAGGATGGCGAACGTCATGATCGGCAGCCACGCGCCCAGGGCGCCCGAGGCCTGGAACCCGAGCAGATCTTCCAGGTGCCCTTCCTGGAAGATCCAGACCAGCGC
>JAHFBB010000026.1 GCA_023250255.1 Chloroflexota bacterium
GCTGCCAGCGTTTCGGTCCCTGCGGTCGCGCGCGAGGCGGGGGTCTCGGTGGCGACGGTATACCGCCATTTCGGTACCAAACGAGATCTGTTGATGGCCGTCTATCCCCACCTGGCGCGTCAGGTGGGAATTGGTCCGGTGGCCGTTCCCGAGACCGTGGCCGGGTTCCGCGAGATGGTCCGAACAGTCTTCGGACGGCTGGAGCTCCTTGGCGAGGGCGCCCGGGTCGCCATGTCGAGCCCGGCCTCGGAGGAGGTGCGCAAGGCCCAGATGACCGACCGCTACGCGGCGAGTCGCCGGTTCGCCGCCGGCATCATGCCGACCGCGACGCGAGCCGAGCAGGACCGGCTCGCCCGGGTGCTGGTCATCCTCGCCAGCTCGTATGCCATGCGGATCTGGCGCGACCACCTCGGCTTTTCGGTCGAGGAAGCCGCCGATGACATCGACTGGCTGCTGCGCACCCTGCTTGTCTCCACCGCGGAAAGGAAGACCCGATGATCAGTTCGCCCACCAGCCGCCCCCTGGCCGATGTCCGCCTGGCCGATGTCACCTCCGTCGGCGGCAAGGCCGCCAGCCTGGGGCAGTTGCTCGCCGAAGGTGTTCATGTGCCCGCTGGGGTCGTCCTGACCGCCGATCTGACAGCCGCCGAGCGCACGGCAGCCCTGGCTGACGCAATTGCCGGACTCGGTGCCGGCCCATTCGCGGTTCGCTCGAGCGGGATCTCCGAGGACGGGGTTGATCGCTCGTTTGCCGGCATGTACGAAACGTTCCTGGACGTTTCGCCGGCAGACGTGGCCGCAGCTGTTGACCGATGCCTGGACAGCGCGGGAGCCGCACGAGTGGCCGACTATCAGTCGCCCGGCACGGGTCAAATGGCGGTGATCGTTCAGCGGATGATCGCTCCCGCGGCAGCCGGGGTGGCCCTGACCGCCGACCCCATCACCGGCGACCGGCAAACATGCGTCGTCACCGCGGTTCGCGGGGTGGGCGCCCGGCTGGTTTCGGGCGAGGCCTTCGGCGACGAGTGGGCCGTGACCAATGGTCGGGCGACCCCGCTCCGACAGCCGGAACACGCCATCGACCGCCAGCAGGCCCTGGCAGTCGCCGCTGAGGCACGGCGGATCGCTGCAATGCGCGGTGCGCCGCAGGACATCGAGTGGGCGCTTGATGTCGTTGGCGGGCTGTGGATCCTCCAGGCCAGACCGATGACTGCATTGCCAGCCGAGGTCGCGTGGCAATCGCCCGCGCCCGGGGCGTACAACCGCTCGCTCCGTTTCGGCGAATGGATATCCGCGCCGGTCACTCCCCTGTTCGAGTCCTGGCTGCTGAGCACGATGGAAGACGTGCTCCACGCCCAGCTCCTCGAGTTCCTTGGCCAACGGGCACCGCGCCCGCACCACGTGGTCGTCAATGGCTGGTACTTCTACTCGCTGAACTGGTTCTCGCCGCGATCATTGGCCCGCAGCCTGCCGGGGCTGTTGTCGCACCTCGTACGGCACCCGAAACGGCTGGCTGGAATCGCCCCGCCCACGGTTCGTCACGCGATCCCGATTGTCGAGCGGATGTGGCGCGATGATCTGCAGCCGCGCTATCAGGCGGCTGTCGCAACCGCGGAGACCCGGGTCGAAGCGGCTCCGGTCACGGAACTTCCCAGATTGATCGATGAGTTGGCCGAGTTGGCCGGCGAGTCGTTCACCTCGATTGCCGCCCTGAGCGGTGCCGCGTACAAGATGGAGATCAACCTCGCCCGCTTCTACCGTAGGCACCTGGCACCCACGCTTGGCGGCAGCCACCTGCCGCTCCTCGCAGGCTTCGAGGCGCCCACCGGTCCTGACCCGCATGCCGTTTCGTCGCTCGACTGGTGGTACCCGCCGGAGCACCTCGCCGAGGCGCCGGTGGAGGACCATGCGCGATTGGTCGAGAGCCGGCTGGCCGCCGAGGCTGCCGCCTGCGGCGTCCTCTCCGAAAATCCCAGGCGGCTGGCTGCGTTCAAGAGCCTGCTGGCCGAGACCCAGCGCCTCGTCCCGATCCGCGAGGAGCAGACCCGGGAGTGGACGCTCCCCTGGCCAGTCATGCGCCGGGCCGTTGTCCGCATCGGACGAGCACTCACCGATCAGGGCGTGATCGCTGAGCCTGATGATGTGTTTTTCCTGACCATGACGGAGACCTTGGCGGCTCTCGCCGGCGAGCCACTGTCGCCGACCGTCAACCCCGCCGAACGCCGGGCCGCCCGGGGCGAGCAGGCAAAGCTGGTGCCTCCGATTTGGGTGGGACAGGTCAGTCGGGCGTTCCGTTCGATGCCAGGCGCCTTTGCCCGAATGGTCGGCGCACAACGCTCGGACCGGGCGATCGTCTCCGGCTCGCCGGCATCGGCGGGTCGCGCCACCGGAGCCGTGCGCGTCATTCGCGGACCGGATGAGTTCGACCTGCTTCAGCCCGGCGAGATCCTGGTGGCGCCGCTCACGGCACCCGCCTGGACGCCGCTGTTCACCCGGGCTGCAGCGGTGGTGACCGACGTCGGCAGCGCCGCCTCCCACGCCTCGATCATTGCCCGTGAATACGGCATTCCGGCGATTGTCGGTTGCGGCGACGCGACGGCTCGGCTGAAGACTGGCATGCGAGTCATGGTCGATGGCAGCACCGGGAACATCGAACCCGAGTAGCCATCGTTCGCGACGGCCCGTCCGGAGCGGTCCCTCAGGTGGGCTCGTGATCGGCGTGCTGCTGATCCTGGTCGGTTCGTGGTTCCTCGTCCGCCAGTTCCTGCCCGACCTCAATTTCGCCTGGCTGTGGCCCCTCGGGCTGATCGTCGTCGGAGTGATCATCCTGGTGGCCGCGGTCCGTCGTACCGGTTGACGCCACCGGTTCCGGCGAGAACCAGTCACGGCCCATGAGGGCGAATGCCGCGGCAGCGAGCGACACCACCGTCCCAGCCATGAGCACCAGCATGTCGCCGCTCAATAGCGGAGGCCGTTCTCCCTGGGGAGGCGGCGGGAACTGGAAGGCGTAGTTCCAGGGCGGCAGGGCGCGGAACGCGTTGATGTACCAGTCCGGCATCGCCAGAGCCGAACCAATCGGGTAGATGAGGATCCCGAGCACCGCTCCGGCCACGAGGTAGGCCACCGCGAAATCACGCCATTCCCAGTCCCGGAGCGCCTCGTCGACGAAGTAGGCGATGGCGATGAACGCGAAGATCACCGCTGTCAGGTAGTGGTACTGGAAGGCGGCCCGTTCGACTCGGGCCCACGGCAGGTACTGGAAGCTGAAGGCGACCATCACCAGTAGCAGCGCCCACGACCGCCGGCGCCAGGCGAGGATCCCGGCCATCACCACCGCCGGCACGCTCGCCCAGAAGAGCGCCGGGTTGCCGCCGTTGTAAATGACGGCAATCAGGCTGTTATCGAATGAATGGCTGTAGAACCAGACCGTCTTGAGATCCAGTGGCCAGCTCCACCACGGCGACGAGGCTGCGTGTCCGGCCTGCAGGCCGAAGTGGTAGCCGAACATCTGGGCATGGAGCTCGTCGAGCGACCAGTGATACCCCGGGCCCGTGTTCGGCAGCGCAATGCTGTGACCCAGCTGGAGCCACGGGATGTAGGTGATGACGTACACCGCGAACGGGATGACGAACAGCGCGCTGAACAGCCAAGGCCAGGCGAATCCCGCCATTTCTCCCGCCTCGTACCAGGCCGCATCGGATTCGGGTCGACGGAAGGATTGGATCGCGCGCGCCAGCAGCAGCGTTCCCGCCACGATCAGGGCAACGGCGGCCGGCCAGCCGGCCTGGATCCCGCGGAAGATGAAGTCGATCCCCACTTCGATCAGGCTGCTCGGCTCCCGCCCCTCCACGCTTGACCAGGCCAGCGCAAAGCAGCCGAGCACCACGCCGCCAACCAATGCGGAGGCCGGCACAGCCCACAGGTCAGAGCCCTGCAGTCGAACGGGTTTGATCCAGGCGACCACCAGGGCGACAGCCAACGCGCCGAACATGATCACCAGGAATGGCCAGGGCGCGCCGAAGCCCGCCACCACGGCCAGGAATCCGACCGCTGCCACCAGGATGAAGCGGCCGAACTGCGAGCGCGAAATGACCAGCACCCACAGGCCCACCAGGGCATACCAGCCCACCCACTTGGTGGCTGCCGCCAGACCGATGGCCACCCCGACCAGCGGAATGACCCACCATGCGCTGCGCGTCCAGCGGCCTCCCCAGGTCTGCCAGAACAGCAGGTAGGCGAGCACGATGAAGAACGCCACGAAGATGTCGTTCATCGCGATCCGACTCATGACGAAGCTCATCCCGTCCACGGCCACGAACACCGCGGCGAGGACGGCGACCCGCCGCCTCCGGAAGAGCGAGGCGGCCAGCAGGTACACCAGGCCAGCCAGCCCGGCGCCGAACACGATTCCCGCGAACCGCCATGAGAACGCGTTTTGACGCAGGTCCACGGCGGTCAGCGACCCGCCCTCGGCCGTCGCAGCCAGCACCACCAGCCGGGCATGGTCCTCGGTCTGGGAATCGTCACTGATGTCGAAGCCCAGTCCGACGATGCCCGCGGGGACCGTCGTTTCGTCGTAGGCAGCGAAGCCGGCTCGACTGTCGCCGTGCGGTTCCACGGTCCACACCCGGTCCGCGCCCGCTACGTAGACCAGGTTGGCGACCTGGTCCCAGCCAATTGCGGTGGGGGCTCCCGGCAGCGGGACGGTGGCTTTGATCGACAGGGCGCTGGTGTAGATCGCGAGCCCGCCATCTACCTCGGGATACTCGTCGGTCGCAGGGAGCGCACCGATCGGCACCCAGATCTCGGTGCTCGTGCCGGACCCGCGGACCAGGACCGGTCCTGCCGGTGGGGCGAGTGGTGTCTGGGTGGTCCGCTCGAGCAGGGTGTCCCCATTCAACCAGGCCACCATTCCACGGGCGGCGTCCACCGCGACGACCTTCGAGCCCGGGTCCGATTCCGAGGCGCCCGCGGGCAGATACCCAACTCCAGCGGCGGCCAGGTCGCTGTGGGCGAGTTCCACGCCGGTCACCAGTTCAAGCAGGGCAATGCCGCTGCTACCACGCAGGAGGAGGACCGATGCGCCGCTGGGGATGACGATCTGTTGGACGTCGGGCAGGACCGTCGGGATTGCGGGCAACGCCGGTGGAGGACCGCGCGGGCCGGTGGATGCCAGGAAGACGGTCAGATCCCAGCTTTGGATCTCACCGGAGTTCGCGAGGCCGACCAGCAGGCGCGGAGTGTCCGGATCGAACGCGAGCGATGCCACCGGCCCCCCGGCATCCCAACTGGAGAGCAGCTCGCCGCTGGCAGCCGCACGCGCCTCGATTCGGCCTGACGCACCGCCGACGAAAACCACCGATTCGACACGCTGCCGGGCGCTCCGCTCAGGCGCGACGGCGATTGCGGTGAATGGTTCGTCGAGAGTGGTGGTGCGCTCGACCTGGTTCGGGTCGACGAAGGTGATGCCGGCGGCGATGAGGTACTTGGCCAGCATCGGGTGGGTCCACTCATACCAGTCGCGATTCCAGCCCCAGCGCTCGTTGGCAACGATCTCGGCCGCCGTCCGCGCGTGGTATTGCTCGTCGAAGTGCATCGAGCGCGGGAGGTCCAGCCGCCAGACGCGGAAACCAAAGGCGACCAGCACGACCAGGACAAGCGCCAGGGCATCGCGCCGGTCGAGCCGGCGCATCGGTTCGCGGTAGTACGGGCTGCCGGGATCCTCGCGGAGCCAGGCAGGGGTGCGGTCGCCTGGGGGGCCGGCGGTGGATGGTGGTCCGCCGTCGGCCGGTGCGAACGCAGGGGTGCTCGAGACGGGAGCGCTGGTGGGACGCACCGCCATCGGTATCAGATCGTCCTCGGCGCGGACCTGCATCCAGGTTGCCTGCACGACCAGCCAGATGACCGCCACGGTGGTGACCTGTGACACGATCCAGACCCCCCATTGGGAGAGGATGGTGGCGGCCAGCACGGGGTCACGGATGAGTGCCACATCGGTGCGGATGGCGTTCGTCGGCGGCGGTCCATATGACCCGAGCCAGTCGTAACTGAAGACCCAGTACACGTTGAGAAAGAGGACCGCCGACAGCGCGACGAACAGGATCACCCAGCCGCGCCCACGGGCGACAAGCAGGCTGGCCAGGGCAACGGCCGGGAACAGGTAGCGTTCGTGGACCCGGGTGGGCAGCGCGAAGAACGCCGTCGCCACCATCAGCGCTCCGACAATCAGGCCGGTGGGGGTATCCCTCCGGGCAACGTGGACCAGGGCGAGCAACGCGACCAGCCCGAAGAGGGCGACCCCGAACATCTGCCAGGTCACGCTGAACGAGCCGATGACGAAGGCAATGGCCTGGTCGCTGCCACCCCACGACTGGACGTCCGCGGCGCCGCTCCACGGGTTGCGCCACAGGTTCATGGCGTTGACCGTCAGGCCGTCGTAGGTATTGGCCGCCTGGACGAACTTGCCGACCAGGGTCGTCTCGGGAGCCGCGCCCGGTGCCCAGATCGTCAGCCCGAACGGCAGGATGAGCAGAACGATCGTGCCCAGGCCCACCGCCAGTGAGCTCAGGACCCGCACCGGGTCCGGCCGATCCGCCAACCCCGGGACCGCCGACCGCCCGAACAGGTGGCGTTTCAGTCCAACCACGATGACGATCGGAATCAACCAGCCGAACTGGAATTTGATGAGCAGCGCCACGGCCGCCGCCAGGGCCGCGGCCTCGGTCCAGCCGCGTGCCAGGGCGTAGAGCCCACCGAGGATGACCAGGGTCCCGACCGAGTCCATCTGCCCCCAGACGGCTGAGTTGAAGATGGGGCCCGGATTGAGCATGAACAGGGCCGCGGCGATGGCCCCCAGGCGTTGACCGACGAGATCGCCCGGTTCGGATCCTGCGAAACGACGGGCGTACACGAACAGCATCCAGGCGACGCCACCATCCGCGAGGATGCCGGGAATCTTCACCAGCCCGCTGGTGATGTCCAGCCCATTCAGGAACGGCTTGAGGAACTGGCCGATTTCGCCCAACAGCCACAGGACGTACATGTAGCCCGGCGGGTAGTCGGCGAAGCCCGCCTGGTAGAAGCCGCCCGGGCCAATGGTCGCCATCCGGATGGCCCACCCGCCGAATGAGCCGATGTCGTTGCGGAGCCCACTGCCGGGGAACAGCACGCCGGCCATGACGAACCGCAGCACGATGCCGGCCACGATGGTCAGCAGAACAATGGTGCGCCACTCGAGGGGCCGGCCCTGCCAGGAGAGCCAGGGGCCCCGCCCCGATGCAGGGCCACGGGTCATGGTCGGAGAGGTCCGGCTACGGGTTCCGCAGGTCGGGCGTCAAGGTGGCGGTGAGTATACTGCCGCCTGCTTCGGCCGGCGTATCGAGGATCCTGGTGACTGACGACCGACCCGCCCTGACCTTTTTCTTTCCCGCCTTCAACGAAGAGGCGAATATCGAGCGGACCGTGGCCCGGGCGCTGGCTGACATCGGTCCACTGGTGGACTCGATCGAGGTCCTGGCTATCGACGACGGCTCCAGCGACCGGACCCCTGAACTGGCCGATGCGCTGGCTGCCGCCGACCCGCGGGTGCGTGTTGTCCACCAGCCGAATCTGGGCTATGGCGGCGCGCTCCAGGCCGGGTTCGCCAACGCACGCGGTGCGCTGATCAGCTTCAGTGATGGGGACCTCCAGTTCGACCTGGCAGAGATGCGGTTGTTGCTTGAGCGTCTGAGGGATCCCAACCGTCCGGTGGACGCGGTCATCGGCTATCGCCAGAAGCGCCGCGACCCGTTCCATCGGATCTTCATCGCCAAGACGTACAACGCCATCGTGTCGGTTGCCTTCGGCTTGCGGGTGCGCGACATCGACTGCGCCATGAAGGTCTTTCGCCGCGAGGTGTTCGACGGGTTGCCGCTTGACGCCGAGGGGCCGTTCCTCTCGGCCGAGCTGCTCATCAAGCTGAGTGCTCGGGGGACGCGGATCGGCCAGGTCGGGGTGACCCATTACCCG
>JAHFBB010000027.1 GCA_023250255.1 Chloroflexota bacterium
TCTGGCTCGGGTTCGGGTTCGGGCTCGGCCACCACGACCGGTTCGGGTTCGGGCTCGGCCACCACGACCGGTTCGGGTTCGGGCTCGACCTCCGGCTCGACCTCGACTTCCGGTGGCAGATCGGAGTGCGCGGCAATCGGTTCTTCGTTCGGCCAGGCCTCGACCGGGCGGGAGAGATCCTCGGACGGCCAGGCGTCGACCATCGGTGGCGACGATTCGCGGACGACGTCGGAGACGGGCGCGGCAGTGGCTGCAATCACGACCAACGGGTCGGGGGGCGCATCCGCGCCGACCATCGGTTCGCAGGTCCGGCAGCGGGCAGCCGAGGCGTTCCAGCAGCCGGCGCAGGCGTACTGCCGGCAATTCAGGCAGAACTGGAAGGTCGAATGGAAGGCATCCAACTCGAGCGCCTGGAGTCGCTCTTCCTCGGTGCGGTTCGCGTCCGCCATGGCGTCGGACAACTTGTCCTGGCTCATGACGTAGTGCGACAGGCCAGAGAACATCGCGCGCGCTCGACGCAACCCGCCAACGCCGCTTGATTCGACGGCGTAGCGGGTCCCGCACCGTTCGCAGAAGGATTCGGTCGCAACCTCGGGCATCAGCGTGCTCAGTATCCCCGCCGCCTGCCGGGTGCCCCAAGGGGGCAAAGGTACTCCGGGGGGTGCCGTTGGTACCCGTGCTAGCATCGCCGTCGTGGGCATGTTCCGGCGGCTCGAGGGGTTTTTGGAGCGCGCATTGGAGGGTCCGGCAGCACGAATGGGTGCCCGGCTTCAGCCCGTGACCCTGGCCAAGCGGCTCGAGCGCGCCATGGATGAGAACCGATCGTTCCGCCAGGACGGTGTGGTCGTACCGAATGCCTACGACATTGCCCTGCATCCTGACGAATACGCCCCATTCGCCACCTATCGGGGGTCCCTCGAGGACGACCTGGCGCGCGAGGCACGGGAACGCGCTCGCGCGAACAATTACCGGATGGTGTCCCGACCCTGGGTACGCCTGCGGGCCGATGCATCGGTGCCTCGCGGCGAGATCCGCATTCTGGCCACGGTGTCCGAGTCGGACGAACCAGTGACCGATGCCGCCGCGGGGACTGCGCCCGACACCCGGACCGCGGTACTCCGGCAGGACGAGACCGGGGCAGTTGGCCAGGCCACCCTGCTGGTCCGGACCGGGCAGGGGGATCCGGTGCGCTTCGAACTGAGCGCACCGCTCATTGGCATCGGTCGTGATCACGACAACGATGTGATCGTGGACGATCCGGGAATCAGTCGGCATCACTGCCAGTTGAAGTTGCAGCAGGGTCTGTATGCGCTGACTGACCTGGGCAGCAGTAACGGCACCACGGTCAACGGGCGGCGGGTCAGCGAGGTTGCCCTGCGCGATGGAGACCGCATTGCCATTGGCGGGACGACCCTGGAGTACCGGCTCGGCCAATGACCAACGACATCCTTCGGATCCTGCTGCTCGCCCTCCAGTTCGGATTCCTGGCGCTGCTGGTAGGCCTGCTCTGGAATTTCAGCCGCACGCTGCGCTCCGACCTCGGGGCGGCATCCGCCGCTGAGGCCACCACCCGGGAAGGCATCGGCAGGTTGATCGTGGTCGAATCGCCGGCCGGTGAGCCTCCCGAGGGCCGGACGCTGGCCATTGGCCCAATCACCTCGCTCGGGCGCAACGTGAATGCCACGGTCTACGTCGAGGACGATTTCGTGAGCGCCCAGCAGGCCCTGTTGACCTTTCGCGGGCACGCCTGGTACCTCGAGGATCAGGGCAGCACGAATGGAACCTGGGTGAACGGACATCGGATCGAGCGTCCGGTCGCCCTGTCGTTCGGCGACGAAATCAGCCTGGGCAAGGTCCGGCTGCGCCTTGAACGCTGAGCGCGGGCCGATGGGCGGCTCGTTGCGTTGGACCGAATTCCGTCTGCTGCTGCCGGTGCTGCTGCTGGTGCCGCTGGGTTTCGTGCTGGCCCACATTGGCCAGGTGGGGCTCGCCGAGACCGGGCCGCTGGCCATTCCGCTCGCATACCTCGGGCTGGTGCTGGCAGCTCACCTTCTCCTGCGGGGCCTCGGGCAGCGAGGCGATCCGTTCCTGTTGCCCATCGTGGCCGCCATGGGCGGCATCGGTCTGATCATCCTGGGCCGCCTTCCGCAGGATCTCGCCGGCCTCGATGCCCTTGGCCTGGGAATGGCGCCAACCCAACTGCTCTGGTTCGGGCTTGGCCTGGTGGTCATGGTGGGAGTGGCCGTTGGCCTGCGTGATGACGGATTCCTCCGCCATTACAAGTACAGCTGGGGCCTGTTCGGAGCCGTCCTGCTGGTTGCCACCCTGATCATTGGCAGCGAGGTCAACGGGGCCCGGCTGTGGATCTTCGTCGGCCCGATTGGCTTCCAGCCCTCGGAACTCATCAAGATCGTGCTGGCGATCTTCCTCGCCGGCTACCTGGCCGAGACGCGGGCGGTCCTCAGCCAGGCGACGGTCAAGATCGGTCCGCTGAAGGTACCGCCGCTGCCCTACCTGCTGCCGATGCTGGTCATCTTCGGCTTCGTCATGGCGGTTGTCGTGGTCAGTCGCGACCTGGGAACCGCGCTCCTGTTCTTCGGGGTCTTCCTGACCATGCTGTTCGTGGCCACCGGCCGGCGGAGCTACGTCCTGTTCGGGTTCCTCCTGTTCTTCGGCGGGTCGGTGCTGGCCTATTTCCTGTTCGCCCACGTTCGCGTTCGGGTGGATGCCTGGCTGAACCCGTGGGCTGACCCCGCGGATGGCGGGTATCAGATCATCCAGGCGCTCTATGCCTTTGCCCGCGGCGGCGTCTTCGGCGAGGGTCTCGGCCAGGGCATCCCGTTGATCAACGGCCACACACCCGTGCCGGCCATGCACAACGACTTCATCTTCGCCGCGGTCGGCGAGGACCTGGGATTCATCGGCGCCTCCGCCGTGCTCGCCCTGGCAGCGCTGCTGGTCTTTCGTGGTCTGCGGGTGGCCATTGGCGCGGGCGATGACTTTCGCGCGCTGTTGGCGGTGGGCCTGACCGCCAGCCTGGGACTCCAGATCCTGATCATCACCGCCGGCAACCTGAAGTTGATCCCGCTGACCGGCGTGACCTTCCCGTTCCTGTCGTATGGCGGATCGAGCCTGTTGGCGAGTTTCGCCATCGTGGGCGTCCTGCTGGCCATCAGCCATCGGTCGTCGAGCACACCATGATCGCGGGCCAGGTCCGTCGTCTGGGGAGTGCATTGCTGGTCGGCTTCGCGGTGGTGGTTGGCGGCCTGGGCTTCTGGCAGGTCGTCGCCGCCGAGTCGTTGAACACCCGCCCCGACAATCCGGCGGTGCTGGCGGCGTTGCGCAGTCAGCCGCGGGGGACGATCTTCGACGCCACCGGCGTGGCGCTCGCCCGGACGACCGTGGCCAACGGCCTGGCTCAACGGGCCTACTCCGATCCGGCCTTTGCGCACCTCGTTGGCTACGCCTCGCTGCGCTACGGGCTGAGCGGAATCGAGGCGGCCTGGGATGACGTGCTCAACGGCTTCACCGACCCGAACCCGCTCCATCAGTGGCTGAACGACATCCTTGGTCGCCCGCCAACCCAGTACGACCTGACGCTGACTCTGGACCGGCGGCTGCAGGACTATGCCGCGGCCCAACTGGGCACGTCGGTGGGCGCGATCGTGGCCATCGACCCGGCAACCGGCCAGGTCCTGGCCATGACCTCGACCCCGAGTTTCGACGCCAGCGGGTTCACCGGAGACCCCGGATCGGCCGCAGCCGCCTGGGACCTCATTGCCGCGCAGCCGAACGATCCATTCGTGGATCGAGCGCGGAACGGGGTCTACGTGCCGGGGTCGATCATGAAGGTGGCCACCGCGGCGATTGGTCTGGATAGCGGGGCCGTGACCACTGACACGACCTTCCCGACCCAGCCGGAGGAAGAAATCAACGGGATGTACGTGGACGGATTCCTCATCACCGAGCACGACCTGAATGGCCTGACCCCAGGGCTGTGGGACATGTCGGAGGCCATGCAGGTCTCCAGCAACATCTATTTCGCCCACGTCGGTCTCGAGATCGGCCAGGAGCGATACCTGAGCGGTGCCGAGGCTCTGGGCTTCTGCGCGCCCTGGCGCATCGGTCCCCGGGATCATGGGCTGTCCGGCGTCGCGTCGAGCGTGACCGAATTGACCGATGCCGGCTGCGGGCCGTTCGTGGACGACGCCGAACTGGCTTCGGCCTCGTTCGGTCAGGGCAGGGTCACCGCCAGTCCATTGATGATGGCCCTGCTGACGGCCGCGGTCGCCAATGGCGGGGTCCTGCCCGACCCCTTTGTCGTTCGCGACATCCGGCCGGCAAGTGCCCAGAACGGGCCACTGGACGAAATCGTCGAGTCGTTTGCGCCCGGCGATGGAACGAGGGTGATGTCCGCCCAGACAGCAGATTCCGTGCGTGCTCTGATGGTTGACGCAGTCCACGGGCCGTTGGGGGCTCCGTATGCCGGCGCCGCCAACGTGGCGCTCTACGGAATCAGCGGTGTCGAAACGGCAGGCAAGACCGGCACGGCCCAGCGCGGCGGCAACCTGCCGCCCCATTCATGGTTCATTGGATTCGTGCCGGCCGGGCCCGATGGTTCGCCAGCGATTGCGGTGGCGGTCATCGTCGAAGGGGCGGGGCCGGGGTCGCAGAGCGCGGCGCCCATCGGTGGTCGGGTGATGGCCGAATGGCTCCGGTTGGCCGGGGGCGGCTGAACCCCGCGCCGAGGGGCTGGGGTATTGTTGGCACCGAAGAGCTGGCACCATCGGCTCCGGGGAGGTACGCGTCGTGAAGAACGTCCAGGAACCGCTCGAACGAGTCAGCGCGAACGTCGAGCGGGTGATCATCGGCAAGCACGCCGAGGTTCGACTCGCCCTGGTCGCGCTGCTGTGCGAAGGCCACATTCTCATCGAGGACGTGCCCGGCGTGGGCAAGACCATGCTGGCCAAGGCCCTCAGTCGGAGCATCGGCTGTTCGTTCCGCCGCATCCAGTTCACCCCGGATCTGCTGCCGTCGGACGTGACCGGCCTATCAATCTTCAATCAGAAGACGCAGGAATTCGAGTTCCGCCCCGGACCGATCATGGCCCAGGTCGTGCTGGCCGATGAAATCAACCGCGCTACGCCAAAGACCCAAAGCGCGCTTCTCGAATGCATGGAAGAGCGGCAGGCGACGATCGACGGCGTGTCATACCAGATGCCGAGCCCATTCCTGGTCATCGCCACCCAGAACCCGATCGAGTACGAGGGCACGTTCGCCCTGCCCGAGGCCCAGCTGGACCGATTCATGCTTCGCATCCGGCTTGGCTATCCGAATGCCCACGAGGAACTGCTCATTCTCGACGAGCAGAAGCGTGCCCATCCGATCGATTCGATCAGCCAGGTGCTCAGCGCCGAGGATCTGCGCGACCTGCAGGGCACCGTCAAGGAGGTCTACGTCGACCCGGGCGTGGCGGATTACATCGTCCGGCTGACTGGCGCGACCCGGGATCACGCCGATGTGTACCTCGGCGCTTCGCCGCGCGGCTCACTGAACCTGTACAAGGCGTCCCAGGCGCGGGCGGCGCTTGCCGGGCGGGACTACGTCATTCCCGATGACGTCAAGGAGTTGGCCGTGCCGGTCCTTGGCCATCGGTTGATCGTCCGCAGCCAGGCGTCCCTCCGCGAGATCGACGCGGACGCCATTGTTCGCGAGGTCATGACCTCGGTCCCTGTCGCCGAACCCACGGCCAGCGGGGCCGTCTGAGGTCCGGGGTCAGCCGGTTGCCGGATCGCGGCCGCCAGCTGCGGCTCCTCTTCGTCGCCACCGTGCTGGTGGTGGCGGCATTCAGCACGGGGCTCGACTTCCTGTTCTTCCTGGTCTACCTGTTCGGAGCGTTGCTGGCCGGGTCGTGGTGGTATTCCCGTCGCGGACTCGGCGGCATTCGGGCGGGCTATCACGTGCTGAATCCGCGCGCACAGGTGGGGGAGCAGTTGCACGCGGTCTATCGGGTTGACAACGACGCCGGCTGGGCCAAGCCGTGGATCGAGGTCAGCAGCGACAGCACATTGCCGGTCAGCCTTCCCGGCCGGGTGATCGGTATCGGGGCGAGCAGTTCACGTCAGTGGCTGGCGAAGGTCAACCTCACCCAGCGCGGGAGCTATCGGATCGGGGCGCTGCGGGTCCGAACCGGCGATCCGTTCGGCATGTTCACCTCGTCCATCACCGTCGGGCAGGCGACCTCGGTGGTGGTCTTCCCGAAGGTGCACAGCCTGCCCCTGTGGCAACTGCCGCCGACGCCGGTCGATGGCAGTTCGGCGACCCGCCGACGACTGGAGACGGCCAGCCCGTTGGCCGCCAGTATCCGGCCCTATGCCCCCGGCGATGCCATCAACCGCATCCACTGGCTGAGCACCATGCGTCACGGCGAAATCCAGGTGAAGGAGTTCGACCCCGAGCAGACGGCCGACCTCTGGATCCTGCTCGACCTCGAGCGAACAGCTCACCGTGGGCGCGGCGAGCAGGCATCGGTCGAGCTGGCGGTCAGCGCGGCTGCATCCATCGCCGTACGTACGCTCAGCGATAACCGGGCGGTGGGGATCACCGCTTCGGCTCGGCGGACCCACATCCTCACCCCCGACCGTGGCTCGCGGGTGGAGCAGAAGATCCTGCACCTGCTGGCCAACGTGCAGGCCGATGGCACAACCCCGCTGCCCGAGGTCCTGGTGGCAACGCTGCCCCGCTTCAAACGCGGGATGACGGTGTGCCTGATCACCGGCTCCACTGATCGCGATTGGGTGCGCCCGCTGGCCGCGCTGCCCCGCCGCGGGGTGGGAGCGATTGCCGTCCGCCTGGACCTGCCGAGCTTCGGTGAGCCAGACGATGGAGACGTCGACGAGCAGCGTGCCTCGGCCGCCGCCCAGCATGGGCTGGCGGAATACGGCATCAGCCAGTACCTGATCCATGCGGATGATGACCTCGGCCAGATTCTCGGGCGGCGGGAGCGCGCGGCTCGTGCCTGAGAGCGTGCGTCGGATCGCTCATCCGCGCGAAGGCTGGTTGGCAGCCGGACTGCTGTTCGTGATGCTGCTTAGTCTGGGATGGTCGGTCCAGGCCACCGGCTGGCTTGACCAGTCCGATTTCCTGGTTCCGGTCGGATTCTGGGCGCTGCTGGCGGGTTCGCTGCTTGCCCTGACCGGCTGGAGCGTGGTCATCACGCTTCCCGTGGCGGCCGCCCTGGGCGCCGGGGTCGTCATCTGGGCCGTAGGTGGCGAGTACTTCCCGATTCTCGGGCAGGCCGAGCGGCTCATTGCCCTCCGGGCGGACGGGCTGCTGTTCATCGCCACCGCGCTCCACCGCGGGCTTCCGGTGCAGATCACGCCGTTCGCCCTGGGGATGGGCATCCTGATGTGGACGACCGCGGTCATTGCCGCCCAGGCGATGTATCGCTACCACCGCACCCTGGATGCCATTGCCCTGGTCGGGGTGCTCCTGATCGGCAACATGGCGGCAACCACGCTGCCCCTGTTCAGTTACCTGCTGTTGTTCGTGCTGGCGGCCATGCTGCTCTGGCTACGGGCGTCGTTGCTCGGCCGCGAAGAGGGCTGGCAGATCCGGCGGATCACGGAGAACCCCGACGTCCCTGCTTCGATTCTTCGCGCGGGAATCGCGTTCACTGCGGCCAGTATCGGTCTTGCCTGGCTGATGACCTCGGTCGCGGTTGCCGCGCCGTTGACCGCCGCGGTCCAGAGCCTGGACGGGGTGTGGACCGAGGTGCGCGACCAGGTGGGTGGGCTGTTCGGTGGGCTGCAGAATGGGGAGGCACGCCTGGCCAGTTCGGGGTTCGGCTCCCAGTTGGTCATCTCCGACGACTGGACTTCGCGGGATACGCCGGTCCTGGTCCTCACCGCCAATCGCGCGCACTACCTGGCCACGGTGACCTACGACCGATATACCGGCCGGGGCTGGGAAACGTCGGACCGGGTGACGCG
>JAHFBB010000028.1 GCA_023250255.1 Chloroflexota bacterium
CACCGACCCCGGCGCGTCGGTCACCCGTCCGGCGGCAACCGACCGGCTCGACCTGGAATGTGAGCTGGCGGTGGTCATTGGCCGCGGGGGGTCCCACATCCGGTCGGAACAGGCGCTGGACCACGTGTTCGGTTACACCGTTCTCAACGACCTCACCGCCCGCGATCTTCAGCGCGAAGATCGGCAGTGGCTGCGGGCCAAAGGTTGGGACGGCTTTGCACCCATGGGACCGATGATCGTGACGGCCGATGAACTCGACGACCCGGGAAATCTGGCGGTTCGATCCTGGGTGAACGGTGAGCCGTGGCAGGATTCGTCTACGGCGAACATGATCTGGGACGTGGCGACCCTCATCGAATTCATCAGTCGATCGATCCGCCTCGAGTCCGGTGACGTGTTGGCAACCGGCACGCCCGCGGGCGTCGGCCACTTCCATGATCCGCCGCGCTACCTCGCCGACGGGGACGAGATCCTTTGCGAGATCGAGGGGATCGGCCGCCTGGTGACGCGTATCAGCGACGAACTTCCGCGGGCCGATCATCTGCTGGCGGCAGGGGTCGGCTCACTGTGACCGCTTCGCCGGGGACCATGCGAGCATTGGCAAAGACCAGCCCAGCCCCGGGTCTGGAACTCGTCGAGCGCCCGGTCCCCACGTTCGGGGCAGGCGAGGTATTGCTCCAGGTGGAGGCGGCGAGCATCTGCGGGACGGATCGCCACATCCACGACTGGGACGCCTGGGCCGCCGAAAACGTCGAGCCGCCGGTCATCCTTGGACACGAGATCGCGGGCCGGGTGGTGGCCGCCGGACCCGGTGTAACCCGGGTACGGGAGGGCGACCTCGTTGGCGTGGAATCGCACCTGTTCGACGGAACCTGCAGCCAGTGCCGTAACGGGCGGCAGCACCTCTGCCGGAACCTGCGGGTCATCGGTGTGCACCGCGACGGTGGCTACGCCGAGTACCTGGTTATCCCCGAGCAGAATGCGGTGGTCTCGAATGGCCTCGATCCCGCCGTGGTCGCGCTGCAGGAACCCATGGGCAACGCGGTCCATGCGGCGTTCGTCGAACCCATTGACGGGCGTGCGGTAGCGGTGACCGGCTGCGGTCCCATCGGTCTGTGCGCGGTCGGCATCGCTCGTGCCGCGGGGGCGTCGGTGGTCGTGGCAACCGACACCGAACCATACCGTCTTGAACTGGCCAGCCGAATGGGTGCGACCGTGACGATTGATGCTGCCGCGCCGGATGCGATCGCGCGGGTCACCGACGCAACCGGCGGCGACGGGATCGACGTCGTCCTCGAGATGAGTGGGGCCGCAGCCGCCTTGTCACAAGCGCTCCATTTCATCCGTCGTGGCGGCTCGATCAGCCTGCTCGGCATCTACGCCCGCCCGGTCGAGGTCGACATCTCGAACCTGGTGATCGAGCAGGAACTGACGCTCCACGGCATTTTTGGCCGTCGGATCTACGACACCTGGACCCGGACCCAGGACCTCCTGCGTTCCGGCGGTCTCGATGTGACGCCGGTGATCACCCATCGGCTGGACCTTGCCGACTGGCAGCAGGGGTTTGACCTTCTCGCATCCCGGCATGCCGGAAAGGTGGTTCTCAGCCCATGACCGATCCGCTCGCCTTCCTGGGAGCCGAACTCGACGAGCTGCGCGCGAAGGGGCTCTATCGGCGGCTGCGGGTGGTCGAGAGTGAGCAGGCCGCCCATTGCCGAATCGATGGTCGCGAGGTCATCACCCTGTCGAGTAACAACTACCTGGGGCTGACCACCCATCCGAAGTTGCGCCGCGCGGCCATCGAGGCTGTGGAAGCGTTCGGCGCCGGCTCAGGGGCGGTGCGCACCATCGCCGGGACCATGACCCTGCACCAACAGCTCGAGGCGCGCCTGGCGGAGTTCAAGCACGTCGAGGCAACACTCACCTTCCAGTCGGGCTTCACTGCCAACACCGGCGCCATACCCATCCTGGCCCCCGAAGGCTCGGTGATCGTTTCCGACGAGCTCAACCACGCCAGCATCATCGACGGGATTCGACTCTCGAAAGCCGAGCGCCGGATCTTCCCGCATGCCGACACCGATGCGCTGCGCGCGACGCTGCGCGACATCCGATCCGCACCCGGCGGAGCTGATCGAACGGTGCTGGTCATCACCGACGGCGTGTTCAGCATGGACGGCGACATCGCGCGGCTGCCGGAGATCGTGGAAGCTGCCGAAGAGTTCGAGGCTGCTGTCTTCGTCGATGACGCTCACGCGTCCGGGGTGTTGGGCAGAAACGGGCGAGGCACGGTTGACCACTTCGATCTCCACGGTCGGGTCCATGTGCAGGTCGGCACATTGTCGAAGGCCATTGGGGTGTTGGGCGGCTACGTGGCGGGATCGTTGAACCTGCGCGAGGTGCTCATCCATCGGGCCCGGCCGTTCCTGTTCTCGACCTCCCACCCCCCGGCAGTGGCCGCGGCCTGCCTGGCGGCCATCGACGTCCTCGAGAGCGAGCCGGACCGACTCGAGCGGCTGTGGGCGAATACCCGCCTGTTCAAGGATGGCATGCGACGACTCGGCTTCGACATCGGTGGGTCAGAAACGCCCATCACGCCGGTCATCGCGGGTAGTGGCGCGCTGGCCATGAAACTCTCCGACCGACTGTTCGAGGAGGGCGTGTTTGCGCAGGGGATCGGCTTCCCGACGGTACCGGATGCCCGCAGCCGGGTTCGGACGATTGTCACCGCCGAACACAGCGAAACCGACCTCGCGGAATGCCTGGCGGCGTTCGAGCTGGTCGGCAGGGAACTGGGACTCATCTAACCCGCACAACAGAAGACGGGGTAACGGCGTGAACCGCTACCCCGTCCCTGCCAGGGGGGCTGGTTGATTGCGCGGGGCACAGCCGCGCGAGCGAACCTCTGGGATGGTGTGAGACCCCCGGTTTCCCGGGGGTCTCAACCGTAGTGCCTTAGCGGCGGCTGCGGACCGCGGTCACGTTGGCGTAGGCCAGCGTGCCCAGGGCGCCGAGCAGAATCGCGCCGAAGATGATGGTCGGGACGGCATTGCCGCCACCGATCGGGGACATGGCCCCGTCATCCGGCTCGGAACCACCTTCGGGCTGCGAACCACTTTCGGGCTGCGAGCCGCCCCCAGGAGCGCCGTGGCAGATGTGGCTGAGGTTGAACTGGTTGTAGTCACCGTTCCAGTCAGCAGTGGCACCTTCCAGGACGTCGTCACCTGTGGTGTAGACGTCCCAGTGCTCCACGGTCTTGAGGGACTTATTGCTGTCGACGTCGAGCGTTCCGGCACCGGTGAAGGTGAAGTGTCCGGCGATGGGCGAATCGTGACCATCAGGGAGGCCGTTCAGCACGAAGTGCCACAAGACCTGCCCGTCAGGAACAGTCGCGTCACCGCAATCTTCGCCGTCGGCGGTCTGTGAGCTGTCGGTCCCGACATGGGACTCGTGGAGCGTTGCGCCCCCGCCCGCGTACGCGGGGCGGACCGAAACGGCCAGCGCAAAGGTAAGTGCCGCCAGGGCCGCGATCGCAAGAGCAATCCGCGTCCAACTTCGGGCGGGAGAAGTGGCCTGGACCAACAATGCCGGTCTCCTTTCAACGTTCCCCTGGTTCCGGCAGCGATCCTGCCACCGGCCCCCCTGGGGTCATGGGACCGGCAGCATTACACATCGAGTACCGCCTTGCCTAGTACCCCGGTCTAGTCTTTTTTGGCTATGCGGTGGGGTCTGGTGCGGTGCGGAACCCGAATTTCGGTGCGTCCGCGCACCAGGAGCCGGAACATCGGCGCGCGTACCGGTTCCCCGGGGTACGTCGGGACCGATTTCTGGCGAGGTCAGCCGGTCCGGCCGCGCGGTTCGAGGAGGACGACCTGGGTCTCGTCGGGGAGCGAGGTGGCGGTCACCAACGCCTTGGGCTGGCGGATCGGCTCGGTGGCCAGTTCGTGCAGGAAGGTCTCTGGTCCGAGCAGGTCAGCCGAAGCGCCGTCGGCGGCGAAATGCATGGGAATGACGATTTTCGGCTCGATCTGGGCAACGACTGCTGCCGCCTCTGCCGGCGAGATGGTGAAGGTGCCGCCGGCCGGCACAAGCAGGACGTCGATGGGTCCCAGCTCGGAAAGTTGCTCATCGGTCAGGAGGTGACCGAGGTCGCCGAGATGGCAGATGTGGACCCCGTCCACTTCCACCGCAAAGACTACATTCTCGCCGCGCTCGGACCCTTCGGAGCCGTCGTGCCACGTCCGCACGCCGGTGACCAACAGGTCGCGGTACTCGTACTCACCCGGACGGGTAAGGGTCATCCCAGCGGTGATCGAGCGGGTGTAAGCGTGGTCGGGGTGCGCGTGGGACAGGGTCAGCAGATCCACTTCGTGCTTGCCGGCCACAAATCCGGTTGCGGGCGGACATGGATCGGTGATGACGGTGGCCTCGCGCCCTTTCAGGCGGAAGCAGGCGCGGCCGTACCAGGTGATTTCCATCGGTGGACCGATGCTACCGCAGATAGCACGAGCGCCGGTGCCCGCCCAATGACACCGGCGCTCGAAGGAGGGAGGGTGGAGGATCGATCCTCGCGGATCTCACACTCGCAAGCCCGATGCTAGAAAGGCCAGGTGAATCTGCAACCTTGCCGATGTGAAGAAACCTGAACCTTCGGCCAACCGGTTGCCATGCCATGATCCGGTCCGATGTCACCGTTCTCCCGTCGTCTGCTGGCCTCAGGCGCACTGCTGCTCTCGCTGGCCCTGATCACCATCCTTACCCTGCGTGCGCTGGGTGTGCCGATCGCGGTCGGACCGTTGGCCAGCGCCACCCCATTGCCACTGCCCTCGGCCACGCCCACCCCGGACGGTTCGGCCGACCCGCTGGCGGTGATCGGGGGCATCTACGCCGCGGTCGAGGACCTACGCAACCTGCCGGCTGCCGACCTCGGTCAGCCCGAGGCCATAAGCACCGACGAACTGGCGTCGCGCCTGGAGGCCGACTTCGCGGCGAACTACAGCGTCGAGCAGCAGGCCGCCGACGAGGCGGTACTCCGCGCGCTGGGGATGCTCGATCTCGACCAGGACTACCGTCAACTCCAGCTCGCCATGCTGAGCGGACAGGTCATTGGCTACTACGACGACACGACCAACAGGATGGTCATCGTCGGCGGGGGCGATCTGGGGCCGCCCGAACAGATCGTGGTCGCCCACGAGTACACCCACGCTCTCCAGGATGCCGCGTTTGACCTGACCGCGTTCACCGACGGCCCCCTCGGCCAGGACGACGTGGGCATGGCTCGGCTCGCACTGGTGGAAGGGGACGCCACCACGGTCATGGTCCTGTGGGCTCTGCAGGCGCTCACGCCCGATGAATTGGGCGAGGTCACCGGCCAGCCCATCCCCGATGCCGCCGACGTCCCCGACTGGATGGTTGCCCAACTCGAGTTCGCCTATACCAGCGGGTCGGAGTTCGTGTCCGAGCTGTATGCCCGCGGTGATTTCGCCGCCGTGGACGCGGCGTTCACCGATCCGCCGACGTCAACGGAGCAGATCCTCCATCTGGACGCATATGTCGATGGCCACGAGCCGATTGAGGTCCTGCCTCCGGCAGGCGTCGCTGCCGCCCTCGGTGACGACTGGACCGATGCCGACACCGCAACCATGGGCGAGGCGATGACCGCGATCTGGCTGGAAGCCATGGGCGCGGACGAGTCCGATGCGGGAATCGCCGGTACTGGTTGGGGTGGTGACGCGCTGACGGCTGCCGTCGGGCCCGACGGGGAGGCTGCGCTTGCCTGGTCGCTCGTCTTCGACCGGCCCGCCGACGCCACCCAGTTCGCGGAAGCCTATGCCGACCTCCCGGCCCTGCTCCTGCCCGGACAACTGATCGTGGTGTCCGACACCGAGGTGCTGCTCATCCAGGCCTCGAGCGCGGATCTGGTTGACCTGCTGGTGGCAGCGCTCAGTTAGATCCGGATCACATGCTGTCGGGGGCGCCGACGCCGACCAGAGCCAGGGCATTCGCCAGCACCTGGCGGGTCGCGTCGACGACGGCCAGGCGGGCACGGCTCAGGTCGGCGTCGTCACCGAGGACGCGGCAGTCGCGGTAGAACGCGGAGAACGCGCCGGCGACCTCCATGGCATAGCGCGGCAGGTCGTGGGTCTCACGGCGGGCGGCGGCATCGGTCACCACCTCGGGGAGGCGGAGGAGGGTTCGGATGAGGGTCTGCTCACTCGGATGGAGCAGCCGTGCAAGGTCAGTGGTGCCGATGGTCTGGAGGGCGACGGCCTCGGTCTGGCGGAGGATCGAGGCGCAGCGGGCATGAGCGTATTGCACCGAGTAGACCGGATTGTCTTGCGACTGGCGACGGGCGAGGTCAAGGTCGAAATCGAGATGTTGAGTCGCCGAGCGCAGCGCGAAGAAGAAGCGGGTGGCGTCGGCGCCCACTTCGTCCACGAGTTCGTCGAGGGTGACGAAGGTGCCCCCGCGCTTGCTCATGGCAGCCCCGCCGGCAAGCCGAACATGCTGGTAGATGATGAATTCGACCCGCTCGGGATCGAAACCCAGCCCGGCAGCCGCGCCCTTCCACCGAGCAAGCGTGCCGTGGTGGTCCGGACCCAGGATGTAGATCAGCCGGTCGAAGCCACGCGCGAACTTGTCGAGCAGATAGGCGACATCGGCGGCGAAATAGGTTGGTCGACCGTCCGAACGGAGCAGCACGCGATCCTTGTCGTCGCCGAAGGTGGTCGAGCGGAACCAGGTCGCACCCTCGTCGACGTAGACGTGGCCGGCCGCCTCGAGCCGGGCTATCCCCTCCGTCACTTCGCCGGCCTCGTGGAGTTCACGCTCACTCCGGTAGACGTCCATCCGAATTCCCAACCGGGCGATGGTTGCCCGGATGTCCGCGTACACCCGATTCCAGGCCCACGCGCCGATGGCCTCCGCCGGATCGAACGATGCCACGACATCGTCGGGCACGGCCGCCGCCAGGGCGGCGATGTATTCGCCGCGATAACCCGCATCCCCCGATTCCCCGGTCCGCGCGAGATAGACCGATTGCCCGAACTCGGCGATCTGGCCGCCGAAATCGTTGACGTAGTACTCGCGCGTGACGTCCGCCCCGGTGGCCTCGAGTACGGCTGCCAGGTCGTCCCCCACGAACCCGCCCCGCCCGTTGCCGATGTGGAGTGGCCCCGTGGGGTTGGCCGAGATGAACTCGACGTTGATCCGTTCGTTGGCGCCCCCCGTCGAGTGGCCCCAGCTCTCCCCGGCCTCGATGATGTTGGTCACTTGTGCCGCGACCCAGATCGGGTCGAGCCGGAAGTTCAGGTAGCCCGGCCGCTCTACCGCGATCTCGGCAACACCGTCCGGCAGAACGAGGTGGCGTGCGAGGATCTCGGCAATGGCCATTGGCGCCGAGCGCGCGAGCGGCGCCAACTGGAGGGCGGCGTTGGTGGCGTAGTCACCGAACTCGGGGCGCGACGGCCGATCGATCGCGGGCTCGGGGAGGACGCCCTCCCCGAGCCGGGCAAGGTCGCCGGCCCGTGCCGCGGCGGTCCGCGCGTCCAGCACGGCGCGACGCAGGGCGCCGCGGACATCGATGTTCATCGTTCGCGCGCGATCCGCAGTTCGAGCGCCTGGTTCTCATCAAAGTTGCGCAGCCCAAGGGCATCTGCGCTGACTTCGAGCAAGGCCCCGGTGGGTGCCAGGCCGATGAGTTCGCAGTGGTCGATATCGGTCCCCGCCTCGCGGGCAAGCTGGCGGATTTCGTCAACCACCGCCGGAATGCCGGTTCGCTGCCAGTCGGTCAGGTTCATCGAGACCTGGGCGTATTCCGGCTGCCCCGGGTTGCTGAGCAGCACGCCCATGGCCTGGATCGCCGGCATGCCGCCCGAGGACTCGCGGATCCTGGTGGCTATCCGTTTGGCCAACGACAGGTCGGTGCTCGCCAGGTTCACATTGAACGCGATCA
>JAHFBB010000201.1 GCA_023250255.1 Chloroflexota bacterium
GCGACACGGCCACCATGGCCGGCCGGATCACGCTGTGGGGCGGGTCGCTGGATGCGTGGCTGCTGGATCCATTCAGCGGTCTCGGACCCGGGTCGTTCCCCTGGGCCCTGCAACTGACCAATTTCTTCGACACGGCCACGTTCAGCCCCCGGCATCCGGATAACGCCATTGTCCAGACCCTGACCGAGGCCGGCATCCTGGGCGTCGGTGCACTCGGGTTGGGCGGTGCCGCGATCTGGGCCGGCCGGCGACGACCGGTCGACCTTGCCGCGGTGTGGGCGCTCGTGTTCTTCGGGGTGGCGTGCTTGCTCACCAATCCCAGCGACCATGGCTTCCTGGCAGTGCCGGCAGTTCTTTGGGCGGCGGCCTTCACCAGGCTCGACGGCAGCGAGTCACCGGCACCCGCCGTTCAACCCGGGCGTGGGGATGCCGTGCGCTGGGCAAGCACCGTCTGCGGCGGCGTGGTGCTGGCGGTGGCTATGGTCTGGGCGGGCGTTGGCTGGTGGCATGACGCGACCGATCCGGAGCGCGCAGCGGAGATGCTCCCGCTGGCGGCGGCCCTCGACCCGGCGCAGGCGCTCTATCACCGCGAACTGGGGACAATCCTCCTTGACGGCGGCGATCCGGCGGCGACCGACGAACTCCAACGGACGATTGCCCTCAATCCGTCCGACACGGCCGCCTGGCGGTTGCTGTCGGAGGCGCGATTGCGAGCGGGCGACCTGGATGGCGCAACCGCTGCGGCCGAGGAGGCGGTTCGGCGACAGCGGAGCGATGCGGCGAACCTGCTCACCCTGGCATCGGTGACCTCGGCAGCCGGCGACGTTCGCGGGGCCCGCAATCTGGTCGGCGAGGCGGTGCTCCGCGTGCCGTGGCTCACGGGCGATCAGCTGGGCGACGAGATCGTCCACGGGGTGACCACGCGTGAGGGAATCGAGGCGGCCATCGAATTCTGGCTGGCGACCACTGACCCGCCGACTATCAACTGGATCCAGCCTTCGTGGCTGACCGGCCTCGGTGGCCGGGATGATCTGCAGCCGGCTGCAGCCGAAGCTGCCGGCAATCTCACCGGTTCTGGGTCCGCGCTCCATGCCTACTTCCGGTGCCAGACCGATGTCGGTGCCGTGCTCGGCGGGGCGGGCGGCGAGGACGGCAGCGCCTGGTACTGGAACGTTCGATACCTGATCGAATCCGGGCTGGACGAACCGTCCATCGACACCATTGGCCTGGGCAGTGCGCTGTCCGCCGACGTGGTGGCCGCCGAGAGGTTGGGCGACCTTCCCACCACGGTGGACAACGGGCTGGCGGACCGATGGGGATACGGCCGACGGCCGCTCAAGGCACCGGACATTTCGGGGCTCGCGCCGTCCGGATCGGCCGGCCTGACCCTGTGGCTGCGCGACCCGCTGGCGGTTGCGCGTCTGACCGCGCCCGACAGTCAGTTGGCGATCTGCTCGCTGGTTTCGGTGCGCTGAGTCCGGCGTTCCTCGATCAGGCCCACCAACAGGAAACTGATCTCGTAGGTCAGCAGGCGCGGCAGCGCCATGACCATCGCCAGTCCCGCCGCCAGCCAGCGATAGCGAGATCGGCCAAACACCACGGTTGCCAGGATGGAGACCAGGGCCACCGCCAGCCAGAGGCCGGGCCAGACCTGTGCCAGCGATATCTGCCGCGGCCCCACGGCCGTCGAGTAGCCCGACAGATCGTGGGTCAACATCGGCGCAACCAGCAGGGCCGTGATGCCGACCGTGACCAGCGCCCGTCGCCACTCGCCCCGTCGGAGGTCCACCAGCACGAACAGGATGGGTACGGCCTTCAACGACGCCGCGGCGGCCACGACCAACGGACCGGCCCGCGATCGCGTGCCGAACATCAACGCGGCCACGATCAGCGGCTGCACGTTGCCGTAGGCCATCCCCTGCAAGGTGATCGGGAAGAACAAGACTGCCGCCACCAGCCCGACCACGCCGAGCCGCAGGAGCGGCATGGTGCAGGCGACCACGCCGGCCAGCAGGAGCATGCTCCAGGCCAGCCGAACCAACTCCTGGTCGAGGTAGGTCAGCGGGATCCACAGGTAGGCAAACCATGGGGCGTATCGGTACAGCTCGGTGGTATCGGGGCTTCCTGCCTTGTAGAGCTCCTCGCCGGCGCGCAACCGAAGGGCCGCGTTCCAATAGGCATCCATGTCCTCGCCACCGCGGTACGCCAGGTCAGCGCCGAACACCGCGTAGCCCGCGAGCGCCACGAGGGTGACGGCGAGCGCGAAGAGTCCCCAGACCAGCGGACTCCTGGACCGTGTTCCCGGAACTCGGGGGATGGTGACCCTGCCCGTCACGGCGGGCATTCGGGCAGGTAGAGCACCTGGTGGTCGTCGCGGTAGACCTCACACCAATCTCCGGTCTCGGCCAGGACGCGGGTCAAGGCGACCGTCGGCGGCCAGAGCATGGCTTCGACCTGGTAGTCGGCCAGGAGTTCCCGCCAGCCCGGATCCGCGTCCCGGATGGCGCTGTAGTCGTCGAGGATCGACTGGTCATACATGTCATTCCGCCCGTCGATGAACACCTGTCCGCCGCTGTCAAAGATTCGATAGACCGAGTAGCCGCCCCAGCCGTACTCCGCCAGCAAGCGGGGGTTGGGGGAAATCTCCAGCAGGCGGTCGAGCCCGGCCTGCGGGAACTTGCGCGCGACGTTGGCCTCGATGTTCAGCGCGGTCGTCCGCGGAATGACCACTGCCGCACCGCCGATGACCACCACCAGGGCGGTGACGAATTCCATCCAGCGACGCGTGCGGGCCTGGCTGGCCGGTACGGGGCGATCCTCGCGGGCCGGCCAGTGGTCCGTGATGGCCAGCGCAATGACCGGCAGGCCCCAGACCGCCAGCAGGGGTGCATTGCGCAGCGAGACGAGACTCATGACTACCCCCAGCCAGGCCAGCGTCGCCATCC
>JAHFBB010000029.1 GCA_023250255.1 Chloroflexota bacterium
TACTCGTAGATCGCCGCCGCGAAGTCGACTTCGCCGAGCGCCTGCCCGATGGGCTTGCCCATCTCGCGCACGATGATCTCCGCGAGCTCCTGCCGGCGCTCGGTGTGCAGTTCGCTGACGCGGCGGATGCCGGCTGCGCGCTCCGCGACGGTGGTCGACCGCGACCAGGTGCGGTGCGCCTCATCGGCGGCAGTGATCGCGGCCTCGAGCTGGGCGTCGGTGATGGTGTCGTAGGTCTTGACCGTCTCGCCGGTGGCGGGATTGGTCACGGCATAGCTCATCGTGTGGGTCTCCTCGTCAGTGGACCACGCCAGAGCCGGGTCTGCCGTGGGGCAGCCCGCCCGGAGGCGGGTTGGTGGGCTCGGGCGATTCTACTCGCGGTTTCGGACCGGGCGGAAGCCCCCATCGGCCGCCCGAGCCATCACGAACAGCAGGTCGGCAAGCCGGTTGAGGTACGGCACGACCTGTGACTCGGGCAGGTCGCCGGCCTCGGCCAGCGCCACGGCTCGGCGTTCGGCACGTCGAGTGACCGAGCGTGCCTGGTCGAGCGCCGCGCCGGTCAGCGACTCGCCGGGGAGGATGAATTCGGCCGGCATGGGGTGCGCAACCGTCAGCTCATCAATGTCCAGTTCCAGCGCGCGGACCATGTCGACGGTCACACGGCTGACGCCATCGGTCAGGCGTGCACGGCGCACCGAGTGGGTCGAAATCTCGGCGCCGACGACGAACAGCTCGCGCTGGAGCCGAACGATGAGGTTTTCCAGACGACGCTCCGTCCGATCAGTCACGGCACCAATGGCCGCGCGGGCTAGTCCGAGAGCGGCGACGGTCTCGTCCACGGCTCCGGCCGCCTCCGTCCGGTTGCTGGCCTTGGAAACGCGGGGGCCGCCAAACAGGAGCCCGGTGTCACCGTGGTCTCCCTTGCGCGTATAGATCTTCATGGCTGGACGCGATCCTAGCGCCGCGGAGCTAGAACAGGCCGGGCGGAGGCTCCCATCGGTCGGCGAGCAGGGTGACCTTGACCGGCGGCCCGACCACCTCTTCGGTCTTCTGCTTGACGGTCTGGATGAGGTCGCCGGCCCACGGGCAGAACGGCGTGGTTAAGACCATCTTGATCTCGGTCGGTGCGCCGTCCACGCCGATCTCGACGTTCTTGATGAGGTCGAGGTCGACGATGCTCATCCCGATCTCCGGATCGTGGATGTCATACAGCGCGGTCATCACCTCGTCCACCTTGGCGAGGTTGGCGTCGATCGTCATACCCGACCAGAATACCAGTGATTGACCGATGCCCCCGGCGGAGCGTCAGATCAGACGCGTGTCGAACCGCGGATGGGGGGCCGGGACCTCCGGACGAACGCGGGTGTAGCCCTCGTAGATCGGTTTGCCAGAGTCGAGGGCGATACGCAGATCCGCGAGCGCACCCATGGTGTCCCCTTGGCTCTCGTACGCCTCAAGTGCGGCGACTCGACGGGCGGCCACCGCGGTGATGTCGACCCGGTGGGTGGCGCCCTGTTCCTCGGGAGACAGGTTGAACCGATGTGATCCTGGGCCAAACACGGGCGCGACCACGAACACCGCGTGCGGTGCTTGGCCTTCGGGGGCGAGTCGCTCGACAGCCCAGCGGGCGGCGCTGCCGGTAGCGACATGGTCCGGATCACCGGTCACGCCGTGGGCGCCAAAGGTGATCAACACTTCGGGTCGTCGGTTGCCGAGCCAGGCCATGATCTCGTCGGTAAGCCGATCCTGGTCCTGCTCGGCAACGGCGCCGTCGGGGTACCCCTCCAACAGGGTCACCTCGTTCAGGCCCAGGGCTTCGGCGGATCTGACGAGCTCCGACTCGCGAATGGCGGTCAATCCCGGGTCGGGCTTGCGTTCGGAATTGCCCGCCTCGCCCCGGGTGACGACCAGCAGCCGGGTCGTGCGGCCGGCTTCGCCCGCCAGCGCCAGGGCACCCGCGCAGGTGAAACCCTCGTCGGCGGGGTGAGCCACAATGGCGGCCAGTCCCCCGGGGCGGTCAAAACCCACGCGCTGCTCTCCTCGCTACTCGTCGCCCAGCCGGCGCCAACCCTGGCGCTCGACCGACGACCGCATGGTACGCAGCACGGCGACCTTGGCGCTGGCGACCTCGGTGATGAACCGCGCGGTGCCGGCGTCATCGAGAATGGAACCGGGTGGCGCGGGGTCCCGCCCAACATTGAGCCAGGCCAGGTGGTATCGGTCCATCCGACCCCAGACGCGCTCGAGGAGCCGATCCGACTCGATCAACCACTCGCGAAACGGATCCCAGGCGGGCGCCGCCATCAATCGGTCACCGGTGACGATCAGTTCATCGGTCGCGGCCAAAAAGGCACTGCGCGACATGACGATCTCGCTCGGATTGCCGGGGCTCACAGGGGCGATCGTACTATTGGCCGTCAGTGCCCCTCGTCGGAGACTGTGCGGTGACCACGCGCACCGCAGGGCCCATGCCACGCGACCACGAAGACCTGATCGCCGGAATGGCGCGGGTGACGAGTGTCGGCTTGATGCTGGCACTGCCGATCGCCGCGCTGATCATCCTGCGCCAATTTCCACCGCTGACCCTGGAGCCGGCCGGCGCATCCGGCTGGCTCGTGCCGACCGGGACCGCCCTGGTGGCTGGGGTGGCCGCGCTCTCGGCCGTTCCCGCGCTGTGGTGGGTGATCCGCTCGGGACGCTGGGCCGGGGCCACCGCCGGAAGCGGCTGGCTGGCCCTGGGCGCGACCGCCGCGGTCATTGCCCTCAATGGTCCGGGTGTATCACCGACCTTCCCCGGACCGGTCCTGGCGGTTGGCGTGGCAGCCGCCAGCGTCGGATGGCTGGCCACCGCCGCGGTTGGCCGAGCCCGACTCCACGGTCCCGCCCGCTGGTGGGCCGCCCTGGGGCTGCCGCTCGTCGCCGAACTTGCCCTGGTGGGAGCGCAGCTGACGCCTTCCTCGGCCACGGTGACGGCCGCCGCTCCGTGGCTGTTCGGCGCTGCGGCCGTTGCCGCCGGGGTGGGCGCGTTGGTCGCGACCTTCCGTCGTGTCTCGCCGAGCCCGGGTTGGATCCTGTCCGTCGCCGCCGCGACCCTCGCCGCCGCGCGTCCGGGCAGCGCAGATGGGCTCATCGGTCTGGGCATGCTGGTCGTCGTTCCACCCCTGATGTTGGCGCTGCTCCTCCGTTCCGACCGTTCGCTGCCAGTCCCGGTCGAGTCGGGAGCGACCATCCCCGACCTTGGTCGGGAACGCCTTGAACGGGAGACGCGTGCCCTCTCTGCCGAACTGACCGATGCCCGCCGGATGGTTGACCTGCAGCGGGCCGAACTCGAGCGGACCGCAGCCGTGGATCCCTTGACCGGGATCGCCAGTCGAACATCGGTGATGGACCGTCTGCGATTCGAAGTCGCCGAGGCACGCCGCTACCCCCACCCGGTGACCCTGGTCCTGGTGGACGTGGATGGCATGGGCATGCTGAACGCCCGGTTCGGCACCGGCACCGGCGACGACGTCCTGCGCGAGATGGCGCTCCGCCTGCGGGTCCGCATTCGCGAGTCCGATGCGCTTGGCCGGATCGACGGCGACGCCTTCCTGGCGATCCTGCCGCATACCGATGAGGCCGGAGCGGCAACCTTCGCCGGAATCATCCGCGACCGCGCCGTTCAGCGGCCGATTCGGACGAGTTCGGGCGAGGTTGCCGTCCAGGTCTCGGTGGGTGTCGCCCTGATGCGGCCAGGCATGGACCTCACCGCCGACGCATTCCTGGCGCGAGCCGATGAGGCTCTGGCCTCGGCCCGCGCTGCAGGGGGCAACGTAATTGCCTTCGACCGATTGCACGGCCTGGCCCGCCTCGACGAACACCGCCGACCTTCCGGGCCAGCGGTCCCCGAACGACCCCAGATTGTCGATCTCGACGAATAGGCGCGAGACCACAAGATAGCGGCCTGAACATATCCACACCACAACAGGTTGTGGATAGCGCACTCGGATTCGACATCGATCGGGTGCTAGAATCGCCCTTCCGATGCCCACCTCCCCGGCGCTCTCCGCGCGCCTCATTTTCCCCACTGCCGAGATCGTCGAGGAGTTCTACCTGCCGATCATCTACACCGCCTGCCGGACCTGCTACAGCGAGCAGCTGCCGGACGTCATCTGGGACAAGGCCGTCAGTCGGGGAGTCGCCGACGAGAAGCAGCAGGCCCTGGTTCGCAAGGTGATGGAATCCGGTCATGGCTCCACCATCGAGCACGTGAACTTCACCTTCGCCATCTCTGGCGTGACACGGACGCTGTCACACCAGCTCGTTCGACATCGGGCTGGAACGGCGTTCGACCAGCAGTCCCAGCGCTACGTTTCCTTCAAGGCTCGCGACAACTACACCATCCCCGACTCGATCACCAAGGGCGACCTGCCCGATGACCTGGCTGGCCAATTCCAGCGGGCGATCGACGACAACCTCGAGTTGTACGGCCAACTCCTCCAGGCGGAAGTCCCCGCCGAGGACGCCCGATTCATCTTCCCCAACGCCATCCAGACGAACCTGATTATGACGGTCAATCTCCGCCAGCTCATCCACATGAGCGGCCTGCGGCTGTGCACCATGGCCCAGTGGGAGATTCGACAGCTGTTCAAGCAGATCCGCCACGAGATCTTCCGGGTCAGCCCCTTCTTCGGCTCGTTCCTCGCCCCGAAATGCGTGCCGCTGGGCTATTGCGATGAGATGGGCAACCGCGACGAGCATTGCCGCATCCGTCCCCATCGCGACTCGGTCATGGCCGTCTGGGAGGCCTACCGCGGCGGCGAATTGGCCGAGACGGATGGACCGATTGTTCCCGAGACTTCGCCGTTCCGACCCAAGCCCCGGCGAGCCGACCGAGTGCCCGTGCGGATGGAGGCCCCCGAGGCGGGGGTTGGCCAGGCGGCGGAGGCCGACCGCTTCTAGCCGCCCCCCGTCAGGGCAGGATCTCGAGCGAATCCACCACGAACGCCTCGCGGCACAGCAGGATCTGCTCGTCCACGCCGGGATAGAAATACGGGTGCGTGGCATCGCCGGCGGACCGGCATTCCGACGCCGCGGGATCGTCGAAATGGCCCGTCATGCGCGCGGACACGAGTTCGTCCGGCAAGGTGATCCCGCCTGTGGGTGACGCGTGGAGTTCCATGGTCTCTCCTGCCGAATCCTCGACGACCCAGCAGGCGTACCCCAGCCACACGGGTTCGACGGAGGTCACGCCGCCCTGACAGTGGCTGACGAGGCCGGTGATAACAACAGGCATCGGTTGATCACCGAAGCAGCGCAGCCGATCCCAGCCAACCATCGTCAACACCGTGTCGGCGTTGGCGGGACAGGTAAGGGCGGAGTCAGAGTTGGTCAGGCTCGCCGCGTCCGCGACAGCCACCCAGTAGTCCCCGGCATGCTGCGTGCTTGATCCAAGTTCGATCTGGTACCAGGTCAGACCGTCCCGTTCGCGAGGTCCGCCGAGCACGATGACGTCCTGGCCGCTCGGAAGCGTCCCAACCGAGTGGAATGTTGCGTCGTAGTCCGTACCAACGACCGAGTATTCGATCAGGTCGAGTTGTGCGCCGCTGCGTGCATGGCTCAGCGGTGGCAGGACGACAGTCGGCTCGAAGGTTGGCGAGGGCTCGATCGAGAGCAGGGCGGACGGCGACGCCGCTGCGGAGGCGGGCGCAGAGGCCGACGGCGCGTCGCTGGCACCCGGAGCAACACTGCAGCTCGCGAGGAGGACGAGCAGGGCAAGGATCGCGGGGCCGGGCGATGTTGGGCTAGCGGTGTTTCTGAACATGGTCGGCACCATACTGCCCGGCGACTGCGGCGGGACTGCGGCTCACGATCCTCCCGGGAGGACGATCACCGTTTCCTCACTGACGATCAGCCGGATGGTGAGATCGGGGTGCGTGGCCTGAAAAACGGTGCCGGCATCGGTCAGCGCTGCCGCGTCGGCCGGGCCGTCGCTGTCGAGGAGGATCACGACCTCGTCCTCGACCACCGAAGTCCCGGCCAGCCAGACCCCGTCTGGCAGGGAGGTCTCCGCCCACGTGTTCACGTCGCGGGCGATGAGTGAATCGCGGATGACCCGGGCGCTGGTCGCGGCCAACGGGATCAGCACGACCAGGCTGGCAATCACGATCACCGCCGCCACCCGACGACGAGCGTGGGGACTGACACCGGCCAGGGCCACTCGCCCGAAGCCCATCAGGGCGAGCGTTCCCCCACCGGCAGCCAGGATGGCCAGGAAGTTGGTGGCGAACAGCAGGAGGGCCCCCGCGGCCGCGCTGGGCTCGCCGTTGGCCAGGGTCACCCCGACGACGCATAGCGGCGGCACCAGCGAGATGGCGATGGCCACCCCGGGCAGCGCATCGATGACCTTGGCCCGACTGATGGCGAACGCCCCCGCTGCCCCCGAGGCCAGGGCGACCACGAAGTCGAGCGTGCGCGGCGCCACCCGGGCGGCGATCTGGCTGTTGCTCGCCTCGGTGACGATGGTCGGCGAGATGAAGGCGATGGCCCACGACAGCCCGATCGCAACGACCACCCCGCCCGCGACCAACGCCAGCGACCGACCGAGGTGACCGAGGTCGCCGCTGATCGCGGCCAGGGCGCTGGCCATGATCGGAGTCATCAACGGCGCAACGATCATGGCGCCGATGACCGCGGCGGTGGAATCGGTCATCACCCCACCGGTGGCAATGACCGTCGACAGCACCAGCAACACCCAGAAGCGCAGGTAGGCGTCACCGCCCGGTTCGCGGTCGAAGTAGAGCTTGTCAGCGAGTTCGGCCAGATCGGCCGGGGTGACCGGGCCGCCGTGGAGGCCGCTGCCGAGTCGACTCACCATGGGTCTGGAAGGCGGATCAGTAGTTCGAGTCGCCCAGGGCAAACCGGCGCAGTTCCGCATCGCACGCCTCCGCCAGTCGAGTGGCCTGCGAAATGAGGAAAGGGGTCATCTTCGTCGAGTCCACCACCAGCAGCGTCCTGCCGCGCTCGTTCTGATCGACGATGATTCGGTCCTCGCCGTGGTAACTCATGTCCCAGTTCGACTGGAGCTGCGACAACTCGCCGATCACGACTTCCTCGGTGAAGAACCAATCCAGGTAGGTCGCGTTCAGGGCGAGAACAACATCGCGCAATTGGTGGGTGGTGTTGCGGGTCAGGCGCGACAGGAAGTGGACGAAGCGCAACGAAGCGAACGGGTCACCGGCCCGGGCAATCTGCGGCGGCGCGACCGACGGATCGGGCATGCCGGCCGGGGGATTCCCGATCAGTGGAGGGCTGGCATTGGTCACACCCGCAGTATGGCCGATCGCCGCTCGTTAACCGATGCGCAGGCCCTCGGGGGCAGCCGGATCAGGCTCGAGGAGGAAGACCTGGCCGCCGTCTGCCATCGCCCCCAGGACGAGGACCTCGCTGGCAAAACCAGCGATTCGGCGGGGCGGGAAATTCACGACAGCCACGACCTGTCGACCGATGAGGATCGATGGGTCGGGGTAGGTGATCGTCAATTGGGCGGACGACACCCGCTCCCCCATCTCGGGACCGAAATCGATGCGCAGCTTGTACGAGGGCTTGCGCGCCTCGGGAAACGGGTCCACGGCAATGACCCGGCCGACCCGCATGTCGACCGCCAGGAAGTCGTCGAAGCTGATTTCCATCGCGCTGTTGTACTCCATCGGGCCACCGGTGACGACTCGCACCGGACCCCTGACACGCCGGCTGGTACTCATGGGCGACTGGGCCGGTTCTCCGCGCGACCGTATGGTGGCGCCGTGACATTCTGGAACTGGCGACGGGGCACCGGGCCGGGAACGGCGCAGGGCACCTCGGCCGTAAACCTGGTTCCGGACCTCGCGCCCATCGAGATCTACACCGCCGACCGTCGGGTGGTGGGCTTCGTGGCAGCC
>JAHFBB010000202.1 GCA_023250255.1 Chloroflexota bacterium
ACTGAGCGGAGCCGTGGTCGCCACCGACCGCCTGAGTGGCGCGATCAGTATCGGCAGCGCTGACCGGTCGGCGAATCCAGCAGCCGTCCGGCTCCCGCTAGGCCCGGCAGCCAGCCCGCTCGGGGAGGTGACGTTCGGCCCCAAGGCGAGCGGAGCCGATTTCAGCCAGCGCGAGCGCCTGTTCCTCGCCCAGGCAGCTGAATTCTTCACTTCGGCGCTGCATCTCGGCCAACGCCAATCGGCGGAGGCCGCGGTGATCAGCGACCTGGCCGAGCAGCGGCGCCGGGTAGCCGAGCAGGCGACCCGGCTGAACGTCGCCCTGATGGGTCCGCCCTTGGCCAGCCTCCGGATCCATGCGCTCGGTCCGTTCCAGGTCGAGGATGGCGAGGCGCCCATTCGGCAATGGGGCGGGCCGAAGGCCGGGTCACGCCAGGCCGAGGCCGCGTTTGCCTTCCTGTTCGATCGGGGCGATCGCGGCGCCAGCAAGGACGAGATGATCGAGGTCATCTGGCCCGATGTCGACCTCGATCATGCCGACCTCGCCTTCCACCGGACGCTGGTCGGCCTGCGCGGCATGCTCGAGCCGGCCCGTCCGGCGCGCCAGGCGTCGCGGGCGATCGTCTTTCACAATGATCGCTATCGACTGGCGCCCGAGGTGGTGGTCTGGAGCGATGTGGCCGCCTTCGAGGAACTGCTGGGTGCCGGCGGTGACGGCGTCGACCGCTATGAGCAGGCTCGGCGGCTGTACCGCGGGGACTTCCTGGACGATTGCCCGTTCTACGGCGACAGTGCCTACGTCGAGGAGCGGCGAGGCCTGCTCCGCGGACAGTTCGTGGACCTGCTGGTGACCTTGGGCCGCCACTACGAGCAGCGCGGCGATCTGCCTGCGGCGGCGGCGGCCTATCGCCAGGCGATGGCCGTGAGCGGCGATGACAGCCCGCCAGCCGCGGCAGGCCTGGGCCGCCTCGACGCCTGACTCAATCCCGGGCTGCCAGCCAGTCGAGCAGCGCGTCGGCTCGGCGATGGCTCAGGCCGGTGGCCGCCCGCAGGGCGGTCCGGTCAATGCGGCCGTCGGCATCGGTCAGCCGGTCAACGGCAACTGACAATTCGGCGACGGTTTCGGCCGGATACTCGATGCGCGGACCGATGGTTAGGATCAGCCCCGCATCCCGGACCTGGGCGAGAACCGCCGCCGGCACCCCGCTGCGGTCGGCGGCGGTGCCGGCGGGCATCGGCTCGGCGCCTCCCTGCCGCAGCAGCAGGATCATGTCTGCAATCCGGCCGTCCATGTCCGGCCCGAGCGTCGCCCCCGTGCCGGCGAGCCGGTAGCCTCCGGCGGCCGGCACGACCTGACCGCCGGCTGCGAGCGTGGCGATCGCGGGCTGGATCTGATCCGGCTCAACGGGCGCCGAGGCGGCTCCCCGGTGACCCGCCGGAGGGCGCTTCCCGGCCTGGGTGCGGATCTCGGCAGCAATGTCCTCCGCGCTGAAGCCGGGGCAGAGCGGCGCTCGCGACTGCAGTCGAGCCAGCGCCTTCAAGACGAGATGTTCGATGTGGCTAGAATACCGGCCGGCCCGAATGCATCGGTCCAGCGCAGCGGAGTACGACCAGATCATGGCCCGACGGGGAGGCAAGGCAGCCAATCGCCGAGCGCGGCAGCAACGCCGGAATCGCACGGCCACACCGGCAGCGGCGCCGATGTCCGCACCCTCCGCCGACGCCCTCGAGCAGTCCGTGCCCGCGGCCATCACCCCGGTCGCCGTCAGGCCCGCCTCACCTGCCCCGGCCCGTGCGATCTCTCACGCCAGTGCCCTGGGCGCGCATGCCCGCGAGGAATACCACTACGTCGGCCGCGACCTGCGCAACATTGGGATCCTGGTGGTGATCATGTTCGGGATCCTCGCGGCAGCCACGCTGGCGATCAACGTCCTCTAGCAGACCGGTGCCGCCACGCGAACCGATCCGTCGGTTCTACGCGGATTGGGGGCAATATCGGTCTCGGCTCGTCGAGGGCGTCCGCGATCTCACTGCCGATCAACTGGCGATCAGCAGCGGACCGGGTCAGGCCGCCATCTGGGCACTGGCCGCGCACTGCGCCGGCGTACGGGTCTACTGGTTGTGCGGAGTCCTGGGCGAGCCCGGCGCTGACACCACCCCATTTGCCGACCCATTCGCCGAGTTGCTGTGGGAAGACGATCCCGACCATCCACGTTCCGCCGCGGAACTGGTGGATGCCCTCGAGTCGACCGATGCGATCATCGATCGATGCCTCGACACCTGGACCGAGGACATGCTGGAGGTCGAATTCGGGCGTGTCGTTGAAAACGGTCCCCAACTCCACACCCGCCGGTCGGTACTGCTCCGGTTGCTGAGCCACGATGCGTTCCACAGCGGCGAGATTTCGCAATTGCTGGGCGCGCACGGCTTGCCGGCCATTGACCTCTGGGTTCGCCGACCGGGCTAGTCCTCAGCCACTCGAACCCCGCTCACCACGGGCTGGCGGCTCGCCAGAGGTTGCCGGCGGTCGTGTCGACGTCGTGATCGGTGACGTTGGCCAGCACCACGACGACCATGCCCGGATTCTGGAAGCACAGCGCGGCAGGCGGCCGTTTTGGGTCACGGTCGCCAATGCGAGCGTGGTTGCCCGACGGTTACGGGTCGAGGAAAACATGATCGGGGCGAGAGGCATAGCCCCGCCACCGCCGACACGCGGCCTCGCGGTCGATTGACCCTACGGCACGAACCGGATCGACTCGACTATGTCGCGAAGACCCATCTGGATGTCCTCGGACGTATCGGGGAAGTACTGGTTGACGATCAGGACGCGGAAACCGTCGACGTCGATGACCCAGACATCCCAGATATTGTCCGGTCCCTGCGCAAAGAAGCCGGGGTCCCATGGACGCCAGTTGTCGCAGTCACTGATG
>JAHFBB010000203.1 GCA_023250255.1 Chloroflexota bacterium
GGGCGGGAGTAGCTCAGTTGGTGGAGCGTCAGCCTTCCAAGCTGAATGTCGCGGGTTCGAATCCCGTCTCCCGCTCCAAACCTGCCCGCGGGGAAGGTGTACGTCGCTCCCCCGCGGAAGTTCGCGCGTTGTGACCGATCTCGGCATTGCTGACTGGCTGCTGGTCCTGATCCTGGTGGCGTCGCTTGGCTGGGCCTTCGCCAATCGTCACCGCCGAAAGCGTGCCGCGATCGGGTGCGGGACGGCGCTGCTCGCCCTGATCGGCATTGGGGTCGTGGCCCTGATCGGTCTGAACTTCTTCTGTTCTCCACCACCGGGAGGCGTCTGCGTCTAACGCGCGGAAGACCCTCGGTCCACGTCCATCTGGGTGGGAGGCCCGCCAGCGGACCATTGGGCTTCTGGCGCCGAACGGTCGGTTCGCGCCAGCCAAGGACGACTACGTAGCGGTGGTTGGTTCCTCGTCGGGTACGGAATCATCGGGCGGTGTCCGCCCGGCCTCTTCCTGAGACTTGAGTCGCGCGAGGAGATCCTCCTGTCGGCGGTCGGCCTGGTTGCGCGCCGACTCCTCATCTCGCTCGCGTTCTTCTCGACGTTTCACCCGACCAGCCTAACCGTTTGCCCAGCGAAGACGAAACGGAGAGCCGGTTGCCCGGCTCCCCGTCCTGTGACAACGCGCTGTCAGAAGGCGCTGAGCCAATCTCCGGCGAAGTCATCGTCGTACGGGAGCGAGTAGCCGCAGCCCATGATCGTCCCGTCGTTGGCCGAGACGAGCCATCGCGCCCCGACTTCGAACTCCGATCCGGAGCCGCTGATCATGACGTCACCAAGGCCGTTGTTGGTCAGCGTCACGGTGGCACCACCCGGGCCGGTGTACCAAGTCGTCACCGAGAACGTCACCTGATCACCTTCGACGGCTGTCACGACCCCGTCGAACGCGAGTTCGTTGGCCGCCAGTGTCGCGGTGTCGAACTGGATGCACATGGCCATGCCGCCGCCACCATCAGTCGGTGGGTTGGCGACCTGGTCGTCCGCAGCCGGTCGAAACACCAGGGCCGACAGCGCGATCAGCGCGGTGACGCCCGCCAGGGCAAGGGGGATTCGGATTCGGGGAGCCGGCTGCGTGCGGTCGGCATCGGTCTGGATATCGGTCATGACGGTCTCCTGGACTCTCGCACGGATGCGGGCGAGGTTCGCGGAGGGCAATTGGTCACCAGCAACGGGGTTGGCGTGCCGCAATTCGTCGATCGGATCGTGATCAGTCATTCGGTTGCTCCTGCACGGCACCGTTGAGGTTGCCCTTCGCCTGGGTTGATGTCCGGCTTGGCCCGGATTCTTTCAGCAACTCATCCCGGAATCGCTGCCGAGCCCGATGGAGTCGAATGGCGACCGCATTTTCGGAGATGCCCAATGCCAGACCGATGGAGCGATGGTCGAGTTCCTCCCAGGCAACGAGTCGCAGGAGCTCCTGGTCCGAAGGGCTCAGGCGGACAAGCGCCCGGATGGCAGGGCCCTCGTCGCCGACCGATACCGCGGCCACTTCGGATCGTTGCTGCACCAGTCGCGCGAACAGGCCGGCGCGTCGTCCCTGGCCGCGACGCTGATTGGCCAGGAGTCGGCGGGCCACCCCGAGCAACCAGGGCAAGGCGTCGTCGGGGACCTCGCGGCGGCGGCGCCAGGCGACGACGAACGTCTCGGCAGCAATATCTTCGGCATCGGCCTCGGTGGCGGTGCGCCGGAGGGCATACGCCAGGACACGACGTTCATGGGCCTCGAACAGCGCCGCGAGCCAGCGGGCAGCATCCATCGGCGGAGACTCAGGCACTCCCATGCCCGCCAGACGCCTCGCGCCAGACATCGGTTCCGCTGCATCACCCGTCGAGCGGAATTCGTCGCCGTCGCGGCCGTTTTTGCTGTGCCGAGGCTGGCGTGGCAGCGGCCAGCCGCAGGTGCAGTTCCGCTGCGGACAGCCCCTCGATGGCGTAGCGCTTCGTGCGCGAGCGGGCGCCGGCAACAAGCGTCAGGGCAGAAGATGGCATCCGTAGCCGTCGGGCGACCAGGTTCAGCACCGCCCGGTTTGCCTCACCATCCGCCGGCGGTCGGGTAACACGGACGCGCAACAGGCCGTCCTCGTACCGGCCAACCTGATTGGCGCTGGCCCGCGGCGTGACCTGGACGGTCAGCTCGACCTGTTCCACATCGTTCGACTTGGCGCGCATCGGGCAACACTAGCGGTCTGCATTTCCCGATTCCAGCCGGGCGAGAGAAGCGTCCCAGCCGGCCTGGCTCGCTTCCCGATCCATTCAGCGTCCGCTAGGCTCTGGTCGTGATCTGCGCGACCTGCGGCACCGAGAACGAGGCGGGCCAGCGGTTCTGCGACAACTGCGGCAGCAGCCTGAGCGCCGGTTGCCCCAACTGTGGTTCCGCCAACCGACCACATGCTCGGTTCTGCGCCCAATGCGGCACGACCCTGTCCGGCGATGCCCCGGCTGCCAGCGCCCCGGCGGGACCAGAGCTGACGCCGGTAGCCGAGCGGCGGGTGGTGTCGGTCCTGTTCGCCGACCTGGTGGGCTTCACCCCCTTCGCCGAAGAGCGCGACGCCGAAGAGGTCCGCGACACCCTGAGCCGCTACTTCGAATTGGCCAGCGACCTGATCGGTCGCTACGGCGGCACGGTTGAGAAGTTCATCGGCGACGCGGTGATGGCCGTTTGGGGAGCGCCGGTCGCCCACGAGGACGATGCGGAGCGGGCCGTGCGTGCTGGACTCGAGCTGGTCGGCGCGGTGCCTACCCTCGGAGCGGCGATCCAGGCGCGGGTGGGCATTCTCACCGGGGAGGCGGCGGTCACCCTGGGTGCGACCAACCAGGGCATGGTTGCCGGCGACCTGGTGAATACCGCCTC
>JAHFBB010000030.1 GCA_023250255.1 Chloroflexota bacterium
GGCGAGACCCGGGGAGTCCCGGACTTCTGGCCGAAAGTCGGCTTGTTCGTCTGGCAGATCGAGTACGTGGACATGCCGGTCAGCGAGTATGCGGCGCTCATGGCTGACGAATTGGCCACCCTCAATCCACAAATCCTGGACATGGTGGACGAGATCACCGCGCGGGACCCTGAAGGCGTGATCGTCCTGTTCAGCGACCACGGATCACGGTACAGCCTCGAACTGAAGGACAGCGAGTGGTACCACTCGTTCCTGGCGGCCCGAACCCCCGACCATCCGGGGCTGTTCGCCTCCGACCCGAAACCAACCAACCTGCTGCGCACCCTGCTCCCCATCTACGCCACCAGCAAGCAGATCGAGGTGCAGCCCTCGCCGGGGCCATGACCGAGCGCCGATCTCCCTTGGCAGCCGCGGGCGCTTAGAATCACGCCATGACCACGGAAACGAGCACCCAGCCGGCCGTCGGCAACGTCAAGATGATCATCGGCGGCGAGCAGGTGGATGCCGCCGACGGACAGACCTTCGAGGTCGGCAATCCGGCCACCGGCGAATTGCTGGCGCATGTTCCGCTTGCCGGTAAGACCGATGTCGATCGCGCTGTCGCGGCCGCCCAGAAGGCGTTCGACGATCCAAAGGGTTGGGCGAACTGGTCCGCTTCCAAGCGTGGCCGCGCCCTCCAGAAGTACTCGGCGGTGGTCAAGGACCATGTCGAGGAGCTGGCCCAACTGGAAGCGCGCAACGTTGGCAAGCCGATTTCCGGCGCCCGTGGCGAGGCCTTCGCGGTCAGCCTGGTGTTCGAGTACTACGCCGGTGCCGCCAACAAGATCTTCGGCGAGACGATCCCGGTCTCGAAACCCGGGCTGGACTTCACGCTCCGCGAACCGATCGGGGTGGTCGGGCTGATCGTGCCCTGGAACTTCCCAATGAACATGGCGTCGTGGAAGCTCGGGCCCGCGCTGGCAGCCGGCAATACGGCCATCCTGAAACCCGCCAGCTACACGCCACTCACCGCCATCCGCCTCGGTGAACTCGCCCTGGAGGCCGGGATTCCGGCCGGAGTCGTGAACGTGATCACCGGGCCGGGCGGCACAGCGGGGGCTGCGATTGCCGGGCATCCGGGCATCGGCAAGGTGGCTTTCACCGGCGAGACGACCACCGGTCAGGAGATCATGCGGCTCGCCGCGGGCAATGTGAAGAAGATCAGCCTCGAACTGGGCGGGAAGAGCCCGAACATCGTCTTCGCCGACGCCGACCTGGAGAAGTTCGCCGCCGAATCGCCGTACGCGGTGTTCGACAACGCCGGCCAGGACTGCTGCGCCCGCAGCCGGATCTTCGTCCAGGACACCGTTCACGACCGTGTCGTCGACCTGTTCACCGAGGCCACCCGCAAGGTGGTCGTCGGCGATCCGTTGGCGGACGCAACCGAGATGGGCAGCCTCGTCCACCAGCGGCAACGCGAACGGGTCACGGACTACATCGCCATCGGTCAGGAAGAGGGGGCCGAACTGATCTACGGCGGAACCGCCCCCGAGGGCGCGGAATTCGACGCCGGGGCGTACCTGATGCCGACCATCTTCGATGCCTGCCGGACCGATATGCGCATCGTGCGCGAGGAGATCTTCGGACCGGTAGTGGCCATCATCCCGTTCTCCGACGAGGCCGAGGCCGTGCGCCTGGCCAATGACACCCCATATGGACTGTCCGGCTCGATCTGGAGCCGGGACATCGGCAAGGCGCTGCGCGTGGCGAAAGGAGTCCGCGCCGGCGTACTGAGCGTGAATTCGAACAGCAGCGTCCATACCGAGGCGCCCTTTGGCGGGTACAAGATGAGTGGGATGGGGCGCGAGCTCGGGATGCACGCGCTCGAGCTGTACACCGAGCTGAAGAACGTCTTCGTCGACCTGACCTGAGCCGTTCGGACCAGCCGAAAAAATCGTTGACGCGCCGCGACTGGCGCGCCCATACTCCGGCCCGACCGCGCTCGCGCGCTGCTGCTGCTCCGCGCGCCGCTGTCACGGTGTTCTCTCCACAGAACCGTTCGGTTGGCCCAACACATGCGCACGGATGAGGAGGTTCCCTTGACTGCTGGACCCATGGGCGAGAGCGAACAGATCGCGCGCGACGATGCGCACCTCCAGTCGCTCGGCATCAAACCGGAGTTGAGGCGAACCCTCGGCTTCCTCTCGAACTTCGCGATTGCCTTCGCGTTCATCAGCGTCTCGACCGGATCGTTCGGCAACTTCGGGGTGGGCATCGGCCTCAGTGGCCCGGTGTTCTTCTGGACGTGGTTCATCGTCATTGCCGGCCAGCTGCTGGTCGCCCTCAACTTCGCCGAACTGTCGAGCCACTTCCCGGTGGCGGGGTCGATCTATCAGTGGTCCAAGCGCCTGTCGAATCGAACCCTTGGCTGGTTCACCGGCTGGTTCTACTTCTGGGCGCAGGTCATCACCGTCAGCGCCGTGGCGGTGATCGTCGGCTACGTGATTGCCGGGTTCAACGGTGGCGGCCAGGAATTCCTGGACTCGCCGGATCCGTTGGGCATCACCAACATGCACATCTTCATCTGCATGGTCACCCTGCTGATCACGACCGTGGTCAACGGCTTCGGCGTTCGTGTGCTGGCAATCCTGAACAACATCGGCGTGGCCACCGAGATCCTGGGCATGCTGGTCTTCGCAGTCGTCCTGCTGTTCTTCGCCAACAACCAGCCGGTCGACATCCTGTTCTCGTTCGAGGGGACCGATGTCGCCCAGAACGGCAACTTGCTGGCCACACTGGCCCTGGGCCTGTACATGTCGATCTTCATCGTCTACGGCTTCGACACCGCCGGCACGTTCGGTGAGGAAACGGTTGATGCCGGGCGGCAGGCGCCGCGCGGCGTGTTGTCGTCAATCCTCGTCTCGGGTGCGGTGGGGGTGGTCTTCTTCCTCGGCGTGATCCTGGCATCGCCGAATATGGCTGACACCATCGCGGAAGGTGCTGCCGGTGGCTTCCCGATCGCGACAATCATCACCAGCACCCTGACCACCGAGATCGCGGCTGGGATCACCTTCGGCGAGATCTACCTGCTGGTCATCCTGGCTTCGGTCTTCGTCTGCACCCTGGCCATCCAGGGCGCGGCCAGCCGGCTGATGTTCTCCATGGGACGCGACCGGCACCTGCCGTTCGGTGGCGTGTGGGGGCACGTTCAGCCGCGGTTCAAGACCCCGGCCAACGCGGCGGTCGCCGTCGGCATCATCGCCGCCATCCCGATCCTGCTCTCCGGGCCGTACAACGCGTTCGTGCTGTCGATCATGGCCACCGGCCTGATCTATGTCAGTTACTTCCTGTGCAACCTCGGCGTCTTCATGGCCCGCCGCAAGGGGTGGCCGCACAAGGCGGCGTGGTTCAAGCTCGGCAGCTGGGGAACCGTGATCAACGGTCTCGCCCTGGTCTACGGCGCGGTGATGATCCTCAACATCGCCCTGTGGCAGAGCGACATATTCGGCGATTGGGGGACGGACGGTCGCCTGTTCTGGAATCCCTACGTCAACTCGTTCCTGACCTTCCTCGGCGAGCCGATCGAGTGGCTGCCCGCCTGGCCGCTGTTCGAGACGATGGTCGGGTTGTTCCTGGTTCTGGGGATCCTGTACTACGTCATCGCCGTCCGCGGGAAGGCCCATGACGTGGAAGGGGTCGATCCGACCGGGGACATGCTCTGACCGTGAACTGAGCGCCCAACTCGAGCGGGCGACGCCGCCAGGCGCCGCCCGCTCGATGCTTTCCGCGCCAAATCACGCGCGCTACCCTGCCCAGCCATGACCGATACGGCCGAGGTCCTCCACGGCGAGTTGCGCGACGAACTCGTTGCCGCACTCCAGCGCGTCCCCGAGATCGCCGGGCGCGAGCTGACGCTGACGGCCCTGTCGGGCGGGATCACGAATCGCAACTTCCTCATCGAAGCCGCCGGAACCACCGACCGCTGGGTCATCCGGTTGGCCGGTAATGACACCCACCTGCTGGGCATCAGTCGCGAGGTCGAGCACGCCGCCACCGTGGCGGCGGCCGGCGCGGGCGTCGGCCCCGAGGTGGCCGCCTTCATCCGGCCAGAGGGCTACCTCGTCACCCGCTTCATCGTCGGTTCGCCGGTCAGCGACGAGGCGGTCCACCAGTCGCGCACCATCGAGCGGGTGGCCGATTCCATTCGCCGGGTCCACGGCGGACCGGCCATCCCCGGGTTGTTCATCCCGCTGCGCATTGCCGAGGCCTACCTCGCCCTGGCGGCCGCCCGTGGGGTCCCCGAGCCGACTGGCTGGAGCCACGCGGCCGCCATCGGTCGCCAGGTCGAACGCGCTCTGCTCGACGCGCCGCTCCCCCTGGCTCCGTGCCACAACGACCTGCTGAACGCGAATTTCATCGACGACGGCGAGCGCATTCGGATCGTGGACTGGGAGTACGCCGGCATGGGCGACCCGTTCTTCGACCTCGGCAATTTCAGCGTGAACCACGGGCTGACCGCCGACGAGGACGCCCACCTGCTGGCCGCCTACGACCAGTCCGACGCGCCGGCCGCCTCCCGCCTGGCGCGCCTGGCCCTGATGCGGGTGGTGTCGGACTTCCGCGAGGCGATGTGGGGCGTTCTCCAGCAGGGCATCAGCACCCTCGACGTCGATTTCGTCGACTACGCCGACGAGCACTTCGCGCGAATGGCCGCCCACGCCGCCGAGCCGCGCTTTGCCGCGGCCTTGACCGATGTCGCCGGTGGCTGACGCCTTCCGGGTAGTGATCATCGGTGGTGGCGTTGGCGGCACCGCGGTCGCCTACCACCTCTCACTCCTCGGGTGGACCGATGTCCTGCTGCTCGAGCGGTCCGAACTGACCAGCGGCTCGACCTTCCATTCGGCCGGCCTGGTCGGGCAGCTCCGGTCAAGCCCAACCCTCACCAAGATGATGGTCGACAGCGTGGCCACCTACCGTGGCCTCGCCGTGGAGACCGGGACCGATCCCGGCTGGCGCGAGGTCGGCAGCCTGCGCCTGGCCTGCACCCCCGAACGAATGGAGGAGCTGCACCGCCAGAACGGCTGGGCGGCGGCCTACGGGCTGCCCATGGAGCTCATCGGTCCTGATGAGGCGAAGGCCCTGTTCCCGCTGATGAATACCGATGGCGTCCTCGGTGCGGCCTGGCTGCCGACCGATGGCTACCTCGACCCGACCGGACTGACCATGGCGCTCGCCGCGGGTGCGCGCCAGCGCGGAGTGACCATCCGCGAGCGCACCCGGGTGACCGGGATCACCGTCGAGCGTGGCCGGGTGACCGGGGTGACGACCGATGCCTGCGCCATCACCTGCGAGGTGGTGGTCAACGCCGGCGGGATGTTCGCCCCCGAGATCGGCGCGATGGCCGGTGTGACCGTGCCGGCCATCCCCATGGCCCACCAGTACCTCGTCACCGAGGCGATCGACGGCGTCCATCCCGATCTGCCCCAGTTGCGCGACCCGGACAACCTCGTCTACTTCCGGCCCGAGGTGGCCGGGTTGGTCATGGGCGGCTACGAACGCGAACCGGCGCCCTGGGGCCTCGACGGCATCCCGGCCGATTTCAATGGCAAGCTCCTCCCCCCGGACTGGCCGCGGTTCGAGGAGATCAGCCGGGGAGCCGTCCGGCGGGTACCGGCCATGGCCGATATCGGCGTGCGCCAGGTGATCAACGGACCCGAGGCGTTCACCCCCGACAACGAGTTCATCCTCGGCGAATCCGACGTCCGCGGGTTCTTCGTCGCCGCCGGCTTCAGTGCCCACGGCATCGCCGGCGCCGGCGGAGTCGGCCGGCAGGTGGCGCACTGGATCGTGGACGGCGGGCCGCCGCTCGACCTGTGGAAGATGGACATCCGCCGCTTCGGCGCCCAGTACCGCACCCGCTCGGTCACCCTCGCCCGGTCGATCGAGAACTACGCCACCTACTACGACATCCACTACCCCAACGAGGAGCGCCAGTCCGCCCGCGATCTCCGGTTGTCGCCGACCTATCCGCGACTGGCGGACCTCGGCTGTGCGTTCGGCGAGAAGTCCGGCTGGGAGCGGCCGAACTGGTTCGAGGCGAATGCCGCCACTGGCGACGAAGCGCTCCGGCCGCGCGGCTGGGCAGGCCGACACTGGTCGCCGGCCATCGGTGCTGAGGCGCTCGCCACCCGGAACGCTGCCGCCCTGTTCGACGAGACGAGCTTCGCCAAGATCGAGATCAGCGGCCCCGGCGCGGCTGACTTCCTCCAGGGCCTGTGCGCCAACGACGTGGCCCGCGCCATCGGTCGGATCACGTACACCCAGATGCTCAACCGCCGGGGCGGGATCGAGTGCGACTTCACCGTCACGCGCCTTGCGGAGGATCGGTTCTTCATCGTCACCGGCACCGCATTCGGTAACCACGACCTCGGCTGGATCCGATCCCACGCGCCCGATGACGGCAGCGTCAGCCTGACCGATGTCACCAGCGCTCGCGCCTGCCTGGGCATCTGGGGTCCACGCGCCCGCGACATCGTCCAATCGGTCTCGACCGACGACTGGTCGAATGAGGCCTTCCCCTACCTGACCGCCCGACCAATGACCATCGGTCCGGTGCCGGTATTGGCCCTGCGGGTGACCTATGTCGGCGAGCTCGGCTGGGAGTTGTATGCACCGATGGAATACGGCCTCGCCCTCTGGGACGCGCTGTGGACTGCCGGCCAGCCGCACGGGCTGGTGGCCGGGGGGTATCGGGCGATCGACGCCCTCCGACTCGAGAAGGGCTACCGGGTGTGGTCCGCGGATATCACTCCTGAGGAACACCCCTACCAGGCGGGCCTCGGATTCGCGGTCCGGCTGAACAAGCCCGGCGGCTTCCTCGGCCGCGACGCCCTGTTGGCGCTGCGCGACGCAACCCCCGACCGGGCGCTGGCGTGTCTCGTCCTCGCCGACCCGCGGGCGGTGGCCCTGGGCAACGAGCCTGTCCGGGTGGATGGTGCGGTCGTCGGCCGGGTGACGAGCGGCGGCTACGGGTTCGCGGTCGAGCGGAGCATCGCCTACGCCTACCTGCCCCCCGCCCTGGCCATCCCGGGTCAGCGTGCCGAGGTCGATGTCTTCGGAGAGTGGGTCGCCGCCACCGTCAGCCCTGAGCCCCTCTACGACCCCGAGGGGCTGCGCCTGCGCTCCTGAGCCTCGCGCCGGCGAGATATTCGGACTGGGTAATCAAAACAGCAGGAATCGGGCCAAATCGAGCCCAAATATCACCCCAGTGGAATATCGAAGCCCCAAACGGGCGGTTTCCGGTCAGTCTGATTACCCCAGTTCGATCAACGGCTGGACGCAGGTGAAGGATCGAACCTCTCGCTACTGGCCATCCCGAAGTTCGACATGCCACACGGCGGCTGCCAGGCCGCTGTAACCGACGATCCAAGCTTCCCGCCCGCTGGATGCGATCGCCGACAGGTGCCCTGGGTCCAGCCCAAGGTCTATCCGCTGCCAACGGAGGCCGTCCGATGAATCCCACGCGGATGGTGAAAGGCAGCACGGGTGACCGCCGACAGCCAGCAGGATCGAGTCGAGGAGGGCTAGGCCGTCCATCTCATCCAGGTCCATACCGGTGATGGGAGCGAGCCCCGGGTCCTGCTCGTTTGGCTCCCAGATCCCCCCGTCGTGGCGTTGCCAAGCCGCGGCCGAGGCGGGTTCGGTTACGGCCCCGGTCGCGTACAGGGTGGAACCAAGCAGCGCCAGATCAGCGACTGAACCCGGCGCACGGGGGGAA
>JAHFBB010000204.1 GCA_023250255.1 Chloroflexota bacterium
CGGCGGATCCTCGCTCAGGCGCTTCAGGGCGACGCCCGCGGCCGAGTCGCCATCGAACGGACGATTGCCGGTGAGCATCTCGTACAGCACGATGCCCAGCGAGTAGATATCCGACGCCGCCGTGACGGGCTCGCCGGCGGCCTGCTCCGGACTGAAGTAGTGGACCGAGCCGATGGTGGTGCCGGTTGCCGTCAGCGACGCCTCGCTCGCCGCACGGCTGATACCGAAGTCGGTCACCAGCACGTCGCCGTCGGACGTCAGCAGGATGTTGCCCGGCTTGACGTCGCGATGGATCAGGCCCCGCCGATGCGCCGCATCGAGCGCGAGGGCTGCCCCGGCTCCGATACGCGCGGCCTCGGCAGCAGGCAACTGGCCGCGATCGGCCAGGATCGAAGCAAGATCGCGTCCGTCAACGAGCTGCATGACGATGAACTGGGTGGTGCCGTCCGCGTCAATGCCGTGGTCGTAGACCTGGACGACGTTGGGGTGACTGAGTGATCCGGCGGCGCGCGCTTCCTGTCGGAAGCGGGCGGTAAAGGCTGCATCGGCCGAGAACTGTGGCCGCAGGATCTTCACTGCCACTTCGCGGTCGAGCTGCTCGTCCATTGCTCGCCAGACCGTGGCCATCCCGCCCTCGCCGATGGGCCTCAGCAATCGGTAGCGGCCACCAATGACTCGATCGAACATTTGGCCGCCTAGTGTCGCAGGTCGAGGCCGCGGACGAACGTCCGGAACTCGTCGGCGAGGTCCGACTCGAGGGTCATCGAGACCGTGGCCTTCAACCACCCGAGCCGAGTGCCTGCGTCGTGGCGCAGGCCTTCGAACTGGTAGCCAAAAACTGGCTGTTCGGAGATGAGCGCCCGGATGGCATCCGTCAGCTGGATCTCACCGCCAGCTCCACGCGTCGTCTGCTCGAGTTTGTCGAAGATGCGCGGGCTGAGGACATAGCGGCCGAGGACCGCCAGATCGCTGGGCGCATCGGCCACCGCGGGCTTCTCGATGACATCGTCGAGTTCCCACAGGCGACCTTCGCCGCGTCGTGGCTTGACGATGCCGTAGCGGCTGACCTCATCGGCCGGGACCTGCTGGACGGCAACCACCGACCCGCGATGGGCCTCGTGGGCCTCGATCAGCTGACGGGTAACCGGGGTGCCGCCGGGATTGAGCATGACGTCATCCGACAGGAGGACCGCGAACGGTTCGTCACCGATGAGGTCCTTTGCCATCAGGACGGCGTGACCCAGGCCGAGCTGCTCTTTCTGGTGGACGAAGGCCATGGTCCCGATTTCCGACAGGCGACGGATGCTCCGCAGCCGCTCGATGTCGCCGTGGTCCTCGAGCCAGCGCTCGAGCGCCGGGTGCGAATCGAAGTGGTCCTCAATGGCGCTCCGACCGTTGGCAATGACGATGACGATCTGTTCGATGCCCGAGGCGACCGCCTCCTCGACCGCGTACTGGATGATGGGTCGGTCAACGAGGGGAAGAATTTCCTTGGGGATGGCCTTGGTGGCCGGCAGGAAGCGGGTCCCGAAGCCTGCCGCTGGCAGGACCGCCTTGCGCACGCGTGCGGTGATGTCGAAGTGCCTCCAGTGTGCGGCGTTCTACCCATGCGGGTCGGTTCTGCCGGGCGGGTGACGAACTCAACGACGCGCTGGGCAGTATACCGATGGTCGCCAGCGGGCCGGTCGGGCCCGCCCATCGGTACAATCTGCGCGCCATGGTGCGTTCCCTCATCCGAACCCTGCTGGGTCCCAGCCGCGACCCGCGGATGGCCTACATCAGCCGCCCGCTGCCCCGCTACCTGCCCGATGCCCAGGTCGTTGCCGCGCTTGATCTCGCCCTGGCGCACAACGCCGACCCTGCGTACCTGGTGGAAACCCTCGGCCCCGCTCTCCGCCAGGTGACCGGACGGGACTACGAAATCCTCGACCGATCCGTATTCGACGTGACCGGTTCATATGGCAAGACCATGGTCATGATTCGCGACGGCGACGTCGGCCACTGGCCGGGATATGACGAACGGCCGTACGACATGCGCCCGACCGGCGATGGACGACGGACCCAGGACCGATTGCCAGGCTGGGAGCCGCCTGCGCCGAGCGATCCGAACGTGTCCTGATGGGCCGCCAGAGCGTTCCCCGCGACCAGTGGCTGGCGATGGGCGCCGAATGTCCGACCTGCGGCGAGCAGGTCAGCGAAGAGGACGTCTACGCCCGCCGACCGGTGCCGGAGGATCCGAAACTGCTCCTGCTGTGGTGCCCCGAATGCGGCGAGCGGATGGAAATCCATCACGTCTGACGCGCAACCACCGCGGGTTGGTACCCCCAACCGGATTCGAACCGGTGATCTCCACCTTGAAAGGGTGGCGTCCTAGGCCTCTAGACGATGGGGGCCCGGCAGGTCGGGGGAATCGTAGCGGCTCAGGCGAAGAAGAAGAGCAGGATCACCCATATCGCGGCTGCCACCGCCAGGCCGGCAATGACGATCATCATCCCGCCGGCCAGGGCCACCGCCGAGCTGCGCCCGAGCGACCCACCGGCCGCCAGCCGTTGCGACCACCGCCAGGCCTGGATGAATTCGTAGACGCCGACGGCGATCGCCACTGCCGCCGAGGCGAGCGCGGCGATGACGAACAGGGTCACCGAGCGGACGAGCAACGACAGGGCCAGCAGTCCGAGCGATACGAGCATGCCAACGATCGCGATGACCGCATTTCGGGCGAGTGGATTCATCGGTTCATTCGGAGTAGCGCTCTTCCGGCCAGGGGTCGGCGTTGTTGTGGTAGCCGTTTCGCTCCCAAAACCCAGGGTGATCCGCGGCGCTGAACTCTATGCCACGCAACCACTTGGCGCTCTTCCAGAAGTAGCGTCCCGGGACGA
>JAHFBB010000205.1 GCA_023250255.1 Chloroflexota bacterium
CGATGTTGGTCGCATCCTGGCCCAGACGCGGGTTCCGGTTGACCCAGGCGATACCTCAGCCACTCTGGCCGCACGGGTACTCGCGGCAGAGCATCGGCTGCTGGTCGAAACCCTCGTCAACCTGGCCCAGTCTGGGGCGTGGCTCGACCCATCTGCTAGCATGGCCGCCGCGTCGCGCCCCGGAACGGAGGCGCCCGCGCCGCATTGAGAGTCTCTGATGGACGGGCTTCCCGATCCGGGGCAAATCTGGAACGATTTCATCACCAACCCGGTCGTTCAGTTGGCCGGCACGCTCATCGTTATCTATGTCGTGCTGCTGTGGCTGGGCGTGGCCTACTGGGCCTTCCGCGACATGCAGGCCCGCACCGAGAATCCAATCCTGCCGTACTTCGCGGCAGCGCTGATCGTGTTCTTCACCCCGCTGCTGTTCGTGTTCGCCTGGTTCCTGTACGTCGTCATCCGCCCGCGTGAGTCATTGGCCGAGGTCTACGAGCGCTCCCTGGCCGAGGAATCGCTCCTCGCCGAGGTCGAGAAGAACCAGCTCTGTCCAACCTGCCGTGACCGGGTCGCAGCCGATTGGCTCGTCTGTCCGAACTGTCGAACCCGGCTGCATCGGGTCTGCTCGTCCTGCCATCGACTCATCGAACCACGATGGGCTATCTGCGCGTTCTGTGGCACCGAGCAGCCGGCCGCCACCACGAACCGACCGTCGGTGAGCGCCGCCGCGCCCAGTGAGGCGACCGCCGAGCGCACCGAGCGTGCGCCCGAGGGAAAGCCGCTGCGGGGCGCAACCAACCCCTGACCGGCCGCCAGCTCTGACCGTTCCCGAATCCGGGTCATCGCGCGCCGACCTCAGCCTGCTCGAGGTCTCGCTTCCGCCCGCCCCGCCGGCGATCCCGGATGGTTGGTTGCCACCGGCGTGGCTGAGCTGGTTGGTGGCCATCTGCGGCGTCATCGTCGCGGGGGTCGGGCTCGGGGTGGCTGCCTCGGCCATCGTCACCGGGGATGCGCTCGAGGTGGCCCGCGCGGGCGGGATTGCCACCGCTGCCGGCCTCGGCCTGCTGACTCTCGGCCTTGCGATTGCCGCAGTTCGTGCGCTGCGTCTGCGTCGCCTGCTGAGTGTCGATCGGTATCGCGGTCCCTCGGTAGTCCTGCTGTTCTTCCTGGCCCTGGTACTCGGCAACTTTCTCAGCGTTCTCGCCTTGGTGACCGGCGGAGCCGACCTGGCCGACCTGACCGATCCAACGGTCCTGATCGGTCTGCTGCTGGTGACCCCTCTCGCGTTCGGGCTGGTGACCGGCGCCTGCGTGATCGCGCCGAAGGCACTCCCGGATTGGGACCTCATCGGCGACCGGCCGCTCCCACGTTTCCTGCTGGGCATCGCCATCGGCCTTGCGGCCTGGCTGGCAGCGACCGCGCTGGAGGTCGGCCTGTCGGCGCTCTACGAACAGGTGACCGGCAGTCCGCCCGACGGCGGTCAGGTGGTTATTGATCTTGCCGACACCCTGCCGGCGGCGGTCGCCTTCCTGCTGGTGGCGGGGGTCGTGCCGGCGGTCGAGGAACTGTTCTTCCGCGGCGTGGCCGTCACGGCCTGGGCTCGGGAGCGCGGGCCGCGCTTCGCGCTCATCGCGTCGACCGTCCTGTTCACGGTCGCGCATCTTGGCAGTAGCAGCCTGCTTGCCATTCCGGCGATTGGCGCCCTGGGCCTCCTGCTGGGTGCGGTCTATCTCCGCTGGCGCAGCCTGCCGTTGAACTTCGGGCTGCATGGGGCGTTCAACGCGGTATCGGTGGCGCTGCTGGTGACCGGAGTAATCGGCACCTAAGAGACCGATCAGCGAGGTTCGCCAGGATCGGCCCATGGCCTGGATCGCTCCGGATGAACCGCGCACCGCGTTCCCGGCGGTCCCCCTGGCTGGTCTGCACAGGCTGGAATCCCCCGAGTTGCTGGCCGTCCTCATCGGCGGTGCCGGCGCAGTGGCCACCGCCCGCAGCCTCATCGATCAGCTCGGAATCGGCGGGTTGGCGCACGCACGTCCCGACGAACTGGCGGCTCGCCCCGGGGTGACCCCGCGCCGAGCGCAACGGGTGGCGGCCGCTGTGGAACTGGGCAAACGGGTCCTGGCCGCTCAGCCGGACCGTCCGTGGCTGATCCGCGGGCCGGCGGACATTGCCGAGCACCTGCTGCCCCAGATGGGATACCTCGAGCGCGAGGAACTGCGGGTCTGTCTGCTCAATACTCGCCACCGGGTCATCGGCGAGGACACGGTCTACGTCGGCAACCTGGCCGGATCACCTGTGCGCGTTGGCGAGGTCTTTCGCGAGGCCGTGCGCCGCCAGGCAGCGGCGATCGTAGTCATTCACAACCATCCATCGGGCGACCCCACGCCATCGGCGGACGACCTGCGGATCACCGCCGACCTGGCCGAAGCTGGAAGGCTGCTGGACATCGAACTGGTCGACCACCTGGTCATTGCCGCCAGCGGATGGGTCAGCCTGCGGGCAACGGGCGGATTCGAACGGCGTCAGTCCGCGACCACGATCCGCGACAGCGTGCCGCCCAGGGTCAGCAGGTAGATCTCGCCGGCCTCGTCCTCGCCGAAGGCACTGATCGGCACGCCAACGTTGGCGACCATCTTCGGATCCTCTGTTCCCTCGTCCACCTGGAGGGTGAACAGCCGGCCGATCGCAAGATCGCCAAAGACGTACACGCCGAACAGGGCCGGCTGGAGGGTGCCGCGATAGACGTAGCCCCCAATGACCGCTATGCCGATTTCGTGCGAGTACTCGGCGATGGGCGCGACGAAATCGTTGGGGCTGCAGGAGGCGGAGCGGAAACAGTGCTTGCCCTCGAGGACGGGCCAGCCGTAGTTCGCTCCGC
>JAHFBB010000031.1 GCA_023250255.1 Chloroflexota bacterium
CCGTGAGCTCGACCTGGCCCTGGGCACCCTGTCGCTCGACGCCCGGCGGGCTGTCCTGCTGGCGGCCCACGGGTTCAATGGGACGGAGATCGCCGGGATGATCAAACGGACCCCACTGGCGACCCGCTCACTGCTGTGGCGGGCGCGCCTCCAGCTGCGCGAAGCCCTCGAGACCGCCGGAGGTGTCCGATGATCGACCATCGGGCCGCAGAAATCCTGTTGGCCACCGCGATCGACTTCCCGCTCGCATCCGATGAGCAGGCCACCCTGGACGCCCACCTGGCCGGCTGTGACCGATGCCGCGCCCTGGGTGCCCAACTGCGCCGGGACGCGCTCGTCCTGCGCGACTTGCCGACTGAACCGACGTCACCCCAGGTCCGCCTGACCGTGGAAACGGCCGCGGTCCAGGCGGGCGGACGCCCACCGCGCTACCTCCTGCTGCTGGTTGCCGCGCTGCTGATCGTCCCGGCGATCGCTGGTGCGCTCATCCTGAACGGCTATTTCTTCGATCGGGATGGCTTGACGGTCGATGCGTCGCCGACGGCGTCGACCTCCGCATCGGGGGCGCCGCTGGTTGCGCTCCCGGAGGGCGTACTCATCACCTACGTTCAGCGGTCGGGTTCGACCTCCTTCGTCCATACCGTCGAGCCGGACGGATCGAACGACCAAACGCTCGCGGAAGGCTGGAGCCCGGCATGGTCGCCCGATGGGCAGTCCATCGCGTATGGCTGTCCGGCCGGCGACATGTTCAGCGACATCTGCCTGATGGGACCCGACGGCACACCGTATGGCGTCCTCGTCCAGGACTTTGCCGATCAACCCCAGTGGTCACCGAGCGGCAGCCAGTTCATCTTCGGCCGTGTTCCGACCGATTCCGGCGAGACCTGGATTGCGAACGCCGACGGATCGGGAGTCACGCGCATCGGAGAGGGTGTTGGCACCTGGTCCCCTGATGGCACCTGGATCATGCTCGTTCGACCGCCCGGTCCCGGCGGAGGGACGCCGATCGTCAGCATCGTTCATCCCGACGGTTCTGGCGCTCGCGATCTGTTCGAGGGATTCGGTGCGACCTGGAGCCCCGACAGCACGCGCATTGCCTTCACCTGGCAGGATGGCGCCACAGGTTTCCTCCGGGCGTATGACGTGGCGGACGGATCAGTCGAGACACTTCTCGAGCTCGAGAAGTCCGCGGTGTCGTCGCCCATCTGGATCTCTGAGTATGTCGCCGTCATCAGCATCGATGGAAATCTGCAGCTGCTGGACCTCATCCACAGGTACATCTACCAGCTCACCGACTTTTTGCGGGTCGGGCAAGCGCCGGTGGTCTCCCCTGACGGACAGTGGCTCGCCTTCACCGTCTATGACGGCGACAGCCCGGACATCTATCTCGCCCCGATCACCCATACCGGCGGCGCCATCCGGCTGACGACCGGAGGCGTTTCGGACGACCCGTCCTGGGCGCCGGCCCTCGCCGTGCCCCCGGCTTCGCTAACCCCGGCCGCATCTGCGCCCGCGACTTCAGCTTTCGGCGCGGACTCGTGGGCCGAGGTGGTCGTCGATCGGCTGAATCTTCGAGAGCGGGCAGGCACTGATGCTCCGTCGCTGGGTCTGCTCTCGATTGGCACGCAGGGGTACGTCGCGGCGGGTCCAGTCGACGCCGATGGCTACAGGTGGTACGCCTTGGCGGGGCCCGGCTTGTCATATGCCACCGGCTGCCTGGCCCCTGCGGACCCGCCGCTTCTTGACTGCCCAGGGTGGTTCGGATGGGTCGCATCGGCGGATGCCGAAGGGAACCCGTGGCTTGTGGATGTGGAGCTCGACTGTCCTGCTGCCCCAACCACGGTTGCGGAAGCGGCGGATATCCCGCCCGGTGTCCGTCTCGCCTGTTTCAGCGGGCAATTGCTCTCGCTGGACGCCTATATCTCCCCGCAGATCTCGCCAACGAGAGAATGCCTCATGCCCGAGGGCTTCATCCTCAGCCCGCAATGGCTGAGTCCATGCGAAAAGCAATTCCTGCAGGGGGAGGCCACGAGCGTGGAGGCCACCGGCCCGGAACTCGAAGCCCATTTGGATCCGTCCGCAGGCCGCTGCGAATTCGGTGGCAGATCGGGTCCGGATTGTCCATATGCGAACTACATCGGCCACTGGATTGTGGTGGAGGGTCGCTTCGACGACCCCGCTGCTGACTCGTGCGAAGAAGTTCCCCAGGCAGTTCCCTCAGGGGGATACTTCGATCCTGCGTGGCTGGTGTACGAGTGTCGGGTGACGTTTCTTGTCACCGCGATTCGTTCGGCGAACTGACCAAGCCCCTTTAGGCCGCCAACGACGGAGGGCGACGAGTCCGAGACATCCTGAAGGCGAAGAAGTCGCCCCAGTTGAAGTGGGGCGGGGTGGAGCGGCGCACCAGCCCGGGACCCTCCCGGTACTTCGGGCCTATGGCCGGTGCGTGTGGGCACCCGTAGGGTTCCGGCATGGCCGGTGGCACTGTCCACGCTCGCACGACCCGGAGCCGGCCCCGAACCTCGGCCACGGGGATCGGTGCCTGGCGTCCGACGCTGCGCGTTGTCGTTGCCGCGGCGGCCATCGCCGTCCTGACCACCATGGCGGTCATCACCGCCGAGATCGCAGCCGATGCGGTGCGGCGCACCGCGTTGAATGGTGCCCTGGGCAACGCCCAGTCGGTTGTGACCGCCTATCTCGATCCCGCCCTGTCCGCCCGCTGGCTCGTCCCCGATGGACCACGTGACCCGGGAATCGACAGTCAGCTGCAGCGCCTGGTGGGTGACGGCGACATGGAGCGAATCATTGTCTGGACCGCCGATGCCCAGGTCGCCTATACCTCCGATCCGATGCTGATCGGCCACCGCGAGGAGCTGGACGAGGACCTCGAGGAGACCCTCGCAGGCGAAAGTTTCGTCGCCTATGGGAATGCGGCGGAGGCATCGGCCATGATGGAGCACCTGCCCATCCTGCCCAGTCCGTTCCTGGAGATCTACATTCCGATTCGCGGAGCTGCCGGCGGCGCTCCGATTGGCGTGTATGAGGTGTACCAGGATGCGGCCCCCATCGAAGCAACCGTCCTCCACGCTCGAAACTGGGTGTTGGCCGTTGCGCTCGGGGCGGGCGCACTCCTGTTCGCCATTGTGTGGCTCGCCTTTTCGGCGTCGTCACGCCGGCTGGTGATCCAGAACCGGCTGCTGCGTGAACGCGCCGTTCGCGATTCACTGACCGGGCTCTACAACCACCGCTTCCTGGTCGAGCAGCTTCGCCGCCACGTGGAACGTTCGGCGCGGCCTGGCGAGGAGCCAAGCGCGGCCGTTGCCTTGATCGACGTCGACAATTTCCGCCTGCTCAATGCGGGATACGGCCATCGCGCCGGCGACGAGGTCATGCGGCGAGTCGCATCGGTCCTGGCCGCCACGGTTCCGCCGGAGCAGGTGGTTGGTCGCTTTGGCCCCGACGAGTTTCTGCTGGTGGATCTACGGGCTGGGCAGACCCCCGAGGCGGTTGCCCAGGCGATGTTGACGACCGTGGACCTGGTGCGGGCCGCGCTGGTCGAGCTGGAATTCCGGTTCGGCGACAGCGAGCGGCTGCCGGTTACCGTTTCCGTTGGGGTGGCCCTCGCCCCGCGGGATGGACGCCGAGCCCTGGAGCTGCTGACCGTTGCCGAAGCCGCTCTGCGCGAGGCAAAAACGGGCGGGGGATCGGTCACCAAGATCGCCAACCAGAGCACGATTGGCTCCCTGGCGGCACAGAACTCGATCTTCGGCGTGTTCGAGGGCCTGGTCGCCACCGTCGACGCGAAGGATCACTACACCCTGCGCCACTCCGAGCACGTCACTGCCCTGGCCCTGTTCCTTAGCGAGACGATCGGCCTGTCCGAGGAGGACAATCGCCTCATTCGGCTCGCCGGTCTGCTGCATGACGTCGGCAAGGTCGGCGTGCCCGACAGCATTCTGCGCAAGCCCGGCGCCCTGACCGTGGACGAGGAGATCGCCGTCCAGCAGCACGTTGCCCTGGGAGACGCGATCGTTGGTGCGGTGCCCCACCTGGCCGGGGTGCGGGGCATCGTTCGCCACCACCACGAACGCTGGGATGGCGACGGCTATCTCGATCGGCTGGCTGGAACGGAGATCCCGCACCTGGCGCGGGTCCTGGCCGTGGCCGACTCGTATTCGGCAATGACCACCGACCGGCCGTATCGCAAGGCGCTGACGCCTCAGAAGGCACTGGCGGCAATGGCCAAGGCAGCCGGTAATCAACTCGATCCCGACCTGGCAATGGCCTTCGTCAAGGCCATGCGCCGGCGCCTGGCCGAAGCGGGCGGCGAAGCCAGCCTGCGGGCCGCGTTCCAGCCCGGTGGGGTCTACTTCGAATAGGGCCGGCGCCCCGTAGAATCGGGGCATGCCCACGCCCCCGGTCGACACCGGACCCAGCCTGTCGGTAGACGACATCCTCGCCAACCTGAACGAGCCGCAGCGGCAGGCGGTGACCCACCTTGAAGGCCCTCTGCTCATCCTGGCCGGGGCCGGCAGCGGCAAGACCCGAGTGCTCGCCCACCGGGTTGCCTACCTGGTCGCCAGCGGCGTGCCGCCCTGGCAGATCGTGGCGGTGACCTTCACCAACAAGGCGGCCGGCGAGATGCGCGAGCGCATCGCCGGGCTCATCGGTGCGGAAGCCATGCGGGACGCGACCGTGGGGACCTTCCACGCCATCTGCGCGCGGATCCTGCGGCGGGAGGGGGAGCGCATCGGTCTGACGCGGAGTTTCACCATCTTCGACCGGGCCGACCAACTGGCGGTGATCAAGACCACCCTGCGGACCCTTGACCTCGACGAGAAACGGTTTGCACCGCCCGCCATGCTGTCGTACATCGGTCAGCGCAAGGACGAACTGGCCGATCCGGCCACCGCCAAACGGCAGGCCGCCAATTTCTACGAGGAAACCGCGGCACGGGTGTACGAGGCCTACCAGCGGCAACTGGCCGCCCAGGACGCCGCTGACTTCGATGACCTGCTGCTGCGCACGGTGCTGTTGTTCGAACAGCATCCCGACGTGCTGGCCAAGTACCAGCGGCGCTGGCTGCAGGTGATGGTCGACGAGTACCAGGACACGAACCGCGCCCAGTACCGGCTCTGCCGGCTGTTGGCCGCCACCCATCACAACCTGGCGGTGGTCGGCGACGACGACCAGAGCATCTATTCGTGGCGGGGGGCGGACCTGCGGAACATCCTCGATTTCGAGCGGGATTGGCCGAAGGCGGTGGTCGTCAAGCTCGAGCAGAACTACCGATCCACCCAGAACATCCTCGATGCGGCCCACGCAGTGGTCAGTCGGAACAACGGCCGCAAGGACAAGAAACTGTGGACCGATCGGGGTGCGGGGGCCGCGATCAGCGTGTTCGACGCCTACAACGAATACGAAGAGGCCGAATTCGTCGCCCGCCAGGTCGAACGCCTGACCGGCGGTGCCACCAGCGGACCGGGTGGACGGCGGAGCCTGAGCGGCGTGCTCACCGCACGGGCCGATGACGCGGACGGGGCGGATGGTCCCCGGCGCCGGTACGGTGACGTGGCGGTGGCCTATCGGATCAATGCCCAGAGCCGAGTCCTCGAGGAATCGTTCATCCGGTTCGGAATTCCGTACCAACTCGTCGGCGGCACCCGCTTCTACGAGCGGCGCGAGGTGAAGGACGCCCTCGCCTACGTCCGGGTGGCACGCAACCCCGCCGATCGAGTCGCGCTCGAGCGGATCATCAACGTCCCGGCACGGGGAATTGGGGACAAGACCCTCGAAGAACTGCGGGCGTGGGCGGAGCATGGCGATACCACCGTCTGGGAGGCGGTCCAGGCGGCCCCGACCAACCCAAACCTCGGCTCACGGGCACGGACCGCGCTCGGGGAGTTCGCGGGCCTCGTTCGTGGACTGGCGGCGGTCGCGGCCGTGGAGCCGCCCTCGACGGTCTTCGACGCCGCCCTCGAGCGGAGCGGCCTCCACGACCTCATCGTGGACGGAACCGAGGAGGGGGAGGACCGCTGGGCGAACCTGGTCGAGCTGCGGAACCACGCCGCCGAATTCGACGAACTGGGGGTGCCCGAGGGGTTGGACCGAATGCTCGAGGAGGTCGCGCTGATCAGCGACCAGGACACCCTCGAGGATCGGCCGGATCGCGTGACCCTGATCACGCTCCACGCCGCCAAGGGGCTCGAGTTCCCGGTGGTGTTCATGGTCGGCATGGAAGAGGGGTTGCTGCCGCATCAGCGCGCCCTGGAGGACGAGCGCGAACTCGAGGAGGAGCGACGGCTGACATATGTCGGCATGACCCGCGCGAAGGATCGGCTGTACCTGGTCTACGCCCGTCATCGGTCCGTCTGGGGGGCTGGCGCGGCCACCGAGCCGAGCCGCTTCCTGACCGAGGTGCCGGAGGAGTTGATCAGCGCGGATCGGGGTGGAATGCCATTCCGTCGGGGCGGCTGGCAGGGCCTGCGCGAGACGCGCGGGATGGATGACGGTGCCGGCTGGACGCCGGGCACTTCCCGCGGTGACTGGCGGGGCCGGGATTCCACCACCCTCACCCCGATCAAGCTGCCTGATCTGGCGATGCCGGACCTGCCGCCGCCCGATCTGGGCCACGGCACCCTCCGAACCCGCCCCGACGTGACCGGCTCGACCGCAGCCCCGGCGACCATGAAGTACCGGGCCGGAGATCGGGTACGCCACGCCCGCTTCGGGGAAGGGGTGGTGGTCACCAGCCAGGTCGTCCGCGGCGAGGAGGAGGTGACCGTCGCCTTTGTCGGCCAGGGGGTGAAGCGGCTCATTGGATCGTATGCTGGCCTGGAAGCCGTCGAATCACGAGGAGAGACCGATGCCTGAGCCGGCCGAACCGATCGCCGCCATCCTGGCCGAGCTGGCTGCCGCGCGTGCCGACTTCCTGGCAGCCATTGACGACATCGATCCGGCGTTGCTCACCACGCCGGGGCTGGCAGGTGAGTGGTCCGCTCGTGAGCTCATCGGTCATCTGGGCTACTGGAGCGGGCACGCCGCCGAGGCCATCCATCGCGCGGAGGCGGGCGATCTGGCCGCCTTTGGCGAGGACGAGCTGTCGGTGGACGAGCGGAACGAGATCGTGGCCCGGGTCGCCAGCGAATCGACGGTGACCGTGGTCCGCCAGCGGGAGCAGGCGGCCCACGACGCCCTGCTTGCACGCTTGGCAACCGTGGAGCCCGACTGGCTCGACGAACGCGATGCGGATGGCGACACCCTCCGCGAGATCCTCGGTTTCGACGGCGCGGAGCACTACCGCGAACACACCGTCGACGTGCGTGCCTGGTTCAGCGGAGCCGCCGAGCCCGACGAGGCCGATGAGCTCGACGACGAGGACGATGCCTGAACCGGCGGCCCGCGCCGCCGAACTGCGGGCGGCGCTCGAGGACGCGAATCACCGCTACTACGTCCTCGACGCCCCGACCATCGAGGACGCGGAGTACGACCGTCTCCTCCGCGAACTCGTCGATCTCGAGGCTGCCCACCCTGAGCTGGCCTCGCCCGACTCACCGACCCAGCGGGTAGGTGCGCCGCCGGCCGCCGCGTTCAGCGAGGTCCGCCATGCGACCCAGATGCTCTCGCTGGCCAATGCCTTCGGCCACGAGGAACTGCGCGAATTCGACGCACGGGTCCGCAAGGGCCTGGACCTGACCGATGCCGACCCACCGGTGGGCTACGTCTGCGAGCTGAAGATCGAT
>JAHFBB010000032.1 GCA_023250255.1 Chloroflexota bacterium
TTCTCGGTGCCAGCGACCTTGCCGCCGGGAAACAGGCCGATGAAATCGTCCTGGACCGGCTGGGAATGGTTCTGTCGGGTGAAGGTGGTGGTGGTCTTGCCGGTGCCGGACAGTCCGATGATCAGCATCGTCCGCTCGCCGTCATCGGTCGGGACAACCTTGCAACCGGCGTGCATCGCCAGGCCGCCGGCGGCGTACACCTTGGCGTTCCACATCCGCAGTCCGCCCTTCTTCGACTCGCCGAAATAGTCCGAATTGAATACGCGGGTGACGCCGGATTCGAGGTCGACGGCGATCAGGCGATCGTCCGGGTAACCGGGCATCGGCAGGTTGGGGGTGTAGATCATGACCAGTTCGGGCTCCCAGTCGGCCGCCGTGCCTTCCGCCGGGAAAAACAGCTGCTGCTGCATGCCCGCGATATTTGCGTTTGCCGCCTCGATGTACAGGCGCGCCGCGGACCGATATTCGAGGTCATTGCCGATGAAGCCGTCCACCACGACCATGTCCTGCGCGGCGATGTACGCATCCTGGAGAGCGGCCGCTCGGGCTCCCTCAGCCCGGCTGATGACCTGGCTGGTGGTGATCTCGGGGTGGTCGGTGACGAGGTAGGTGGACGCCTTGGATCTGCTCACCACCCGGGTCTGGACGTTGTAGTTGCCGAAACTGGTGCGACGGGCCTGGGGCATCCGGGCGGTCAGGGCCTGCAATTCGAAGGCTGAGGGGTTCGTGACGACGGATTTCGCGGCCGGCAGATGGGTGCCGCGCGGGCCACGGGGCGCGGTCGCGCTCGTGCCGCTGACAAGGGTGCTCATTGGCGGGTGCAAGTCCTCGGTGCGAGTCAGGCGGGCGCGACAGGGGCCGGGGCGCCCGGGGAGTTGTCGGGGCCATGGTACCAAGTGGGGTCAGGGCAGGGGCAGAGTCAGCTCCCAGAGATCGGCCAGCGAGCCATCGTCGCTTACCCCACCGAAGATCAGGACTCGGTTGCGGGCTGGGTCAGCCACCATGTCGGCTCCGGCGCGCGGCGGCAGGGCGCCAATTGGGGCTATGGCTCTGGCGGCGCCGTCTGTGTCGTCAAACCACCACGCATCGGCCAGGTAGGAACCGTCCTCAGCCTGGCCAGCGATCACCACTGCGCCCAAACCCCAGCGCGTCGCGGCATACAGGTTGCGCGCCGGCGCGCGGATGCCGAGGTCGACCTCGGTCCAGGTGTTGGTCCCGGGTCGCGGGCCAACAGTCAATCGCCACGCGTCGCCAAGGGCGGTGACCCCGGTTGTTTGTCCAGCGTAGAGCATGAACGTCCCGTCATCGGTCCACCAACAGGCGTGCAGGCAACGGACGATCGGGGCGTCGCCGACAGTTGATTCATCGGTCCAGCTGGCCGTCTGGAAGTCAAAGGCCCTCGTATCCGAGAACCGCTGTCCTTCTTCGGTGAAGCCGTGGGAGATCCACAGGCGGCCGTCTGGACCGAGTGCGGCGCAGGATCCGTACCGTGGGACGGGGATGGCGCCGTCGGCGGGCAGGTTGTGCCACCCCGACTCCGGCTCGTAGGCCCACAGGTCGTTATAGAAGGTGTCGCCCTTCTGGCCGGCGAAGATGATCAGCCCCTGGCCCGGCACCCAGGCAGCGTTGTGACCGAAGCGCGCCGGCGGGCCCCCGGCAGCGGCCACCTCCTGCCAGCTGTCCTCGGTCAGGTCATAGGTCCACAGGTCTCCGTACACCGTTCCTCCGTCGTGGCCACCGAAGAGGTAGGCCGTTGTGCCGCGCGCATCCAGGGTCCAGGTGTGGTCGGACCTGGCTGACGGGCCGCCTGCCGAGTCCAATTCGTGCCAGGCCGATTCGACGTCCGACGGCGACCCCGCAGGAGTGACCGAGGGTCCGCCGTGAGCCGAGCTCGCTGACGATGGCTCGGAGCTTGGGGAGGCGTCGGGAGCCGCGCAGCTCGTCAGCAGAACGACCGCGGCGAGCAGCCACCCGAGCGAGGGCCGAATCACCGCCGCACGGTAACAGAGGCTTCTCACCAGGACGACGTGGAGGAGACCATCTCTGGCGAGGGCCATTCCTCGACCGAACTCGCCGAGGAGGGCCAGGCGTTGACCGCCGAACCGATGCTCACCCTGGACGGCAGCACGGGCGAATTGGACGGGCTTGACGAGGAGACCGATGGCGAGGCGCAGATCTGACTTCAGGCCTCGATAAGCGCCTTCTGTGGGCGATTCAAGGCATCCCGCTAGACTTCCTCCATGCCCGCGGTGACTGCCGACCTGCTGACGCTAGCCCGGCTGTCGGTGGTGCCACGCTCCCGGGTGGCCAGGCGGGCGCTCAGGTTCGTGACCGCCATCACCACCCTCGAGGGTGAGGGTTTCCAGGTTCGCCGCCCGTTCCCGGGCATCGATCTCAAGTTGGTAGACCCATTCATCCTGCTCGACCACCTCGGGGCGGTGGAGTACGCGCCGGGCGAGGCGAAGGGTGCGCCGGACCACCCGCATCGCGGGTTTGAGACGGTCACCTACATCATGGATGGGGCCATCCAGCACCGCGACAGCACCGGTGGCGGCGGGATGATCACCGACGGCGCCACCCAGTGGATGACCGCTGGCGCCGGGATCGTCCATTCGGAGATGCCGCCCGAATACCTCGTCCGCCAGGGCGGCCTGTTCCACGGGGTTCAGCTATGGGTCAACCTGCCGGCCAGCCTGAAGTGGAGTCCGCCGCGCTACCAGGACATCGTCCCCGAGAACGTTGCCCTGGTGACCAATACCGATGGCTCCGCTCTCGTCCGGATCATCGCCGGTGAACTGGATGGTCACCGGGGGCCGGGAAGCACCCAGACGCCGATTGCCTACGCCCACGCCACCCTCCATCCGGAAGCGCGGCTCGAGGTCCCCTGGCGCGCTGATTTCAACGCCCTGGTCTACGTTCTCGCCGGTTCCGGCACCGTGGGAGCGCAGGACGCGCCAATCCACGAGGGCCAACTTGCCCTGCTTGGTGACGGCGACTACCTGCGGGTCGTAGCTGATCTGGTACCCGCGGGTGCCTCGCCGACCATGGAGGTCCTGCTCATTGGCGGCCAACCCATTCGAGAGCCGATCGCGCACTACGGTCCGTTCGTGATGAACACCCGCGAAGAGATCATGCAGGCGATGGCGGACTACCAGTCCGGCCGCATGGGCCACATCCCGCCCGTTCACGCCTGACGCGACCGGCCCCTCGATTTCGGGCCGAACGGCACTCCGGGCGCCACGGCGGCGCGGCGGACACTTCGGGCACGGGCCAGGCCGCGACACGACGGCGGGGGAGGCCCGTCATCCGAACAGCCGACTGGAGGCATCCGACTCATGGCTCACACGTTCAGGAACGCCACCCTCGTCGTGGCCGCGCTCGCTGTCATCCTGCCGCTGGCAGCATGCAGCTCATCCACCACGGTGACGGCGACCCTGGGGGAGTGGTCAATTGTCCTCGACAAGGATTCGGTCCCGGCCGGCTCGGTGACCTTCGACGTAACCAATGACGGGCCAAATGATCTCCACGAATTCGTCGTCGTGAAGACCGATCTGGCCCCCGGCGACCTGCCCGTCGACGAGACCGGCAAGGTCGACGAGGAAGGTGCCGGCCTGACATTCATCGGTGAGATCGAGGAGCTCGAGGTAGGGGACAGCGCCTCCGCGACCTTTGATCTGGACGCCGGCAACTACGCCCTCATCTGCAACATCGTTGACACCGCTGATGGCGCAACCGAGGCGCACTACGTGCTCGGGATGCGGCTGGCCTTCACAGTCGAATAGCCACCCCTGCTTTCGGGTGGCTGGCGCTGGGCCGCCGGCCACCCGTTCTGCTGTTCCGCCGGCAGTAGAAGGACGGTGCGGACCCGCACCGCCATCGGTCAGGCGTCATTGACGGGCCAATCGCTCCGGCGTACCGTGCCTGCCCGACCCAGAGCAGTATCGAGGAGCTCCCCAAGATGCCCTTCCGTCCGACGCGCCGGATCCTGCTGGCGATTCTGTTCTCGGTTGTCGCGGCCACCGCGCCGATGGCCGTGAGCGCCAAGGCACCCGCGGCTGGCTGCCACACCGGATCGGGGATGGTGTTCTTCCCGAATCCCATCGTCAGCAGCGGCGACGAGACACTCACCGATCGGAAGGACTCCGACTACGACCTCCTGAACGATGAGCGTGTGGACAAGCCGCTGACGGCATTGGACGGCTCGGGCTATCTGCGGGGCACCTGGGCGGTCGTGATCAACGAGGTCGGCGACCCGGCCTATTCGTCGACCTGCACCTATAACTTCACGCGTCACGACGACGGCTTCGAACAGGTGATGGCCTACTACTGGGTCACCAAGTCGCAGGACTACCTGCATGCACTGGGCTTCGATGGTGGGGACTGGCCGCTGATCAATGGCGACCAGCAGCGCATTCGGATCAATCAATGGGGCGTGGACAACTCGTACGCGACCGATCATCCGAAGGATGAGATGCGCTTCGGCAAGGGCGGGGTTGATGACGCCGAGGACGCAGAGGTCATCCTCCATGAGCTCGGGCACCAGATCCACTTCAGCCAGTCGGCGAGTTTCTTCGACTCCAATGAGGGGGGCTCGATCAGCGAGGGCTTCGGCGACTACTGGGCGGCCGATGTCGTCGAGTGGGCGCTTGGCGGCCCCGGCGGGGTGACCTCAGCCTGCATCATGGATTGGGACGCGACCTCCTACACCTCGTCGATCCCGCATTGCCTGCGCACCCTGAATGCGGGATTGACGTATCCAGACGACCTCACTGATGAAGTCCATCACGACGGGAAGATCTGGTCTCAGGCGTTGTGGGATCTCCGCACGGCCATCGGGCCGACCCATGCCGACACAGCCATCCTGTGGGCCCAGTTCGGCTGGGGTGGTGCCAACGAGACCATGACCGACCTGGCGACTCTGATCGTTGCTCAGGCCCAGTCCCGCTACGGCCAGGGTGCCGCAGCCTACGCAGCCTTTGCGGCGCGCGGCATCCTTTCCTAGGCACGGTGTCGTCGAGGCGCGCGGGAGCGAAGGTGGAGCGGGAGACGGGATTCGAACCCGCGACATTCTGCTTGGGAAGCAGACACTCTGCCAACTGAGTTACTCCCGCCCGGGAGCGCTCAAATCTTACCTTGGACCGGGGAGCAGCTTGGGGCGAGTCGCTGGGGCATAATCGGGCGATGACAGTGGAGCTGAGGACGCGCTCACGCCGCGCCACCCGGTCGTGGCGTACGTTCCGTGAGCAACTGGCGGCCATTGCCCCCCAGTCGGTCGGACGAGGTCTGATCGTCGTTGCGGTCCTTGGCCTGGCGGCCTGGCTGGTCGTCGCGTCGTGGCCGTCGCTGTCGCCATACCTGGTCGGCGGGCTGATCGGCTACATCATCCTGCCGGTGGTCAATCGGCTGGATGCGATCCTGCCCCGCGCCCTGGCCAGCGTCCTGACCCTGCTCGGGTTCTTTGCGCTCATCGGTCTGTTCTTCGTGATCGTCATTCCGCCGCTGATCAGCAGCATTGGCCGGCTGGTCGAGCTCATCCCTCCGCCTGGAACGGTGACCGGCAATCTCAATGACATCAAGGACTGGCTGGCAGGTCTGCCGGATCCGGTAGGGCCCATGGCACTACAGATCTTCGCGGGCGTACTCGAGGCCCTGACCGCAGCCCTGAGTGGTCTCAGCGTGGCGGTCACCCAGTTCTTCGTGACCCAGACACTGGGCATCCTGAAGACCGTCAACTTCGTCCTGGGCCTGTTCGTGCTGCCGATCTGGATGACATTCTTCCTGAACTCCCAGCGAGTCGCCAAGCAGTCGGCACTCGGCTTCCTGCCGAACGCGGCCCGGCCCGACGCCCACGCCGTGATGCGGATCGTCGATAGATCGGCCGCGACATACCTGCGTTCCCAGGTCCTGCAGGCGATCCTGACCGCGGTGGGTATCTGGATGAGTCTGACGGTGGCAGCCTCCCTGGGGTACTCGGTCGCCCCGAACGGCCAGGTGGCTATTGCGGCCGTCCTGGGCGTCCTGCAACTCGTGCCCGGCATCGGCTTCATCCTCGGCTTCCTGGTGGTCGCCCTGGTCGGGCTGGTTGGTACTGCCCTCGATGTCGCCATCCTGGGTGCGATCTACGTCGGTGCCCAGTTGCTGGCGGGCCGCATTGCGGCCAGTCGGATCAAGGGCGGCGTGCGGGACCTGCACCCGGTATTTTTCGTTCCGATCATGGTGGCCCTGACCCAATTCGGCCTCATCTGGCTCTTCCTGGCCGCGCCGGTGATCGGCATTGTGGTGGATCTCACGCGCTACGGCTACGGGCGCCTCGGCGACCCGGCCGCGCCCGCGGGAATCATTCCAGGTCAGGAAATCACGACATCGTCCTCGGCCGCGCCGGCGGCACCACCTACCGCATACCGCACCATCGCAGCACAGAGGTAACCGCCCATGGCCGAACCCGAACCGACGACCACCACCGAGGACGGTTCGACGCCGGAAATCGCCCCTTCCTACGTCCAATTGGTGGCGGTGTCGGCGCGCACCGAGGCTGACGCAATTGGGCTGTTGGCGACACCGGACGCCCAGGGCCGCCAGCCGGTGATGGTTCGCATCGGGGGATCGGGATCACTTCGCTGGGAGCCGGCCGCCGCCGCCGCCGCCCTGCTGGCATTCGTGATCATCGTGGGTCCGCCGCCGGCGTTCTACATCGGTCTGCTGGTGGTCGCCGGCATCATGGTGGTGATCAGCCTGGCCAGTCGACTGTTCATCCGGGTACCGGAGGGCGCCTGGGGTCTGGTCAGCCGGGCCGGTCGGTATGTCAAGACCATGGAGCCGGGCAACTACACCGTCCTGCCCTGGCTGAGCCTGACGCACCTGGTAACCCGGCGAGAGATCGTGTTCGACACGCCGGTGGCTTCGGCTGCGACCGCCGACGGTGTTCGGGTTGACGTCGATGCCCTCGTCACCCTGCAGATCACCGACCCGCGCCGATTCGTGTACGACATGTCGGTGGCCGATTTCGACCAGTTTGCCCAGGCGGCCACCCAGGATGCCGTCCGTGGTCTCATTCGCCAGACGGCAGCGCTGGGTACGCTTGATCTCGGCCCCAATGAGGCGGCCACCCTGACGGCCGCTCTCGGCGTTCAGACCGGGACGTTCGGCGTCGAGGTCAAGAACGCGGCGTTCACCCGGGTGGCGCTACCAGCCGACTTGACCGCCTCGCTCGAGGCGCAGCGGCTGGCCGTGGTTCGGTTGGCCGAAGAGGCGGAGCGCTTCGCCCTGACGCGTCAACAGCAGGCCAATCGCGCGGCGCTCGAGGCCCAGGACGAGGAGCAGCGCCGTGCGGCGGTTGAGCAGGAAGCAGCTGTCGAAGACCTGCGTCTCAAGCGATTGGAAGCCCGGATCAAGGCCAATCCTGAAGCCGCCCGCTACGACCTCGAAGTCCAGCGGATCAAGGTTGCCCAGAGCCTGGCCGGCAACTCGCGGGCCGTGGTCGGCTTCGGTGGAGGAACCGATCTGACGGCGACCATTCTCGGCGCCGCGGAGCCCGAGCCACAGTCGGCTGTCGCCGGTCGCGCGACTCGATCGAACACTCGCTGAGCCGATAGTCTGAACTCCTCCGCCCGATGAGGAGTAGCGACAGGCGGATGGTTCGTCTGTCGCTGACCCTCGTTATCCTGCTGGCTGCCTGCGCGCCCACGGCG
>JAHFBB010000206.1 GCA_023250255.1 Chloroflexota bacterium
CGGCATTGACGATCAGCACCAGCGACACGAACACGAAGATCACGATCTCAATCGCGCCCAGGATCACGCCGGCGCGGGTCGACAGCTGGACGCCGCTGTAGATGAGCCACCAGAGCACCAGGCCGCACACGATGGCCAGCACGACCCACAGGTAGGTGAACTCGCTGCCCAGGCCCAGGTAGGTGGTGATGAACGTCGCACCGAAGAAGCCGAAGGCCGCCAGCAGGATGGGGGCCACCAGCGGCTCGGCGAGGGCGAACGCCCAGGCCATCAGCCAACCGAAGAACGGGCCCAGGCCGCGAGCGACGTAGGTGTACATGCCACCCGCTGATGGGAGGTGCTTGGCCAGTTGACCGATGGAGTAGGCGGTGAACAGGCAGGCGATCATCGCCAGCACTACCGCCAACGGGGTCAATGCCCCGGCAAAGCCGGTCGCCGCCCCAATCGACAGCGCCACGGCGACCGCCGGAGCCATGTGGGTGATGGACTGGAACAGGACTTCGGTCAGGCCAACTGCATTCCGTTGCAGACCTGCCTGCGCCGGGGCCCCCGCCGCACTCATGCTGGACGTGGTCACGCCACCCTCCTCCTCTTGCCGCCCGGAGGCAGCGCCTCCCGCTCGACTCGATGATGGTAGGCACCAGAGTCAAGCGCGTTTGAGGTAGGGTGCTCCACGTGAATCGTTCCGGGGCGAAGGGCCGTAGGCCGGACGGAGCCAGAGCCCGTTGACCGATACCAACCGACTCGAGACGTTCGCCGATGGCGTGTTTGCCATTGCGATCACCCTGCTGGTGCTGGGCATCGCCGTTCCGGCCGCGGACGTGCCGCTGGGCGAGGCGCTGACCGGGTTATGGCCCGCGTTCCTGGCCTACGCGGTGAGCTTCCTGACCATCGGTATTGCCTGGGCTAACCATCACCAGTTGTTCACCCTCATCGGTCGCTCGAACATGACGTTTGCCTTCATCAACGTCATCTTCCTGATGGTCATCGCCTTTCTGCCCTTCCCGACAGAACTCGTCGCCGAACGGCTGGCCAGCGGAGTGGACGCCCAGCTGGCGACCCTGCTCTACGGGGCGACCTGGACGGCTATTGCGGTGATGTTCAACGTTGTCTGGCTGTATGCCTCGGGCGGTGGCGGACGGCTGCTGAAGCCCGACATCGAGGATCGGGTCCGCGAGGTCGGCGCGCGCGGCTACCAGTACGCCCCCGTTGGCTACCTGGCGGTCACCCTGCTTGCCTTCATCAGCCCGCTGCTCAGCCTGGCTGCGATCCTGGTCTACGCGATCTACTGGATCCTGCCGATCAGTGGATTCATCAGTCCGAAGGGTTCGAACGAGCAGTGACCGATCGCGCGTTCGAGGCCGCCGTCCGAGCGGCCTTCGCCGCGTTCAATGAGCGGCGCTTTGCTGAGTTTGCCGAGTACGTGACCGATGACGTCGTCGAGGCCTATCCCCAGTCGGGCGAAGTCATGGTCGGGCGGGCCAACCAGTTGGCCATGCACCAGGCTTTTCCGCATCCGCCGACGTTCACCATCCGGGCGATCCATCGGTCCGGTGATTTGGCAGTGGTCGAAACCGATGAGCGCTATCCGGAGGGCGATTGGCAGACGATCTTCATCCTGGAGCTGCGCGATGGCCTCATTGCCCGAATGACGATGTATTTTGGCGAGCCGTTCGTCGCGCCCGATTGGCGGCGAGCGTTCCGGACGCCTCTGGATGGCTGACGGCCTCGAGCCAACGCTGCGCCTGGCGACACTCGAAGACCTCGACGAGATTGAGGCCCTGATGAAGGCATCCATAGCGGCGATCTTCCCGGCGCTGTACGACGACGTACAGACCGCGTCATCGGTGATCTACGTCGGACATGTCGACCGCGTGATCGTGGGCGACGGCACGTATTTCGTCCTCGAAGCGGCGGGAGAGATCGTGGCCTGCGGCGGCTGGAGCCGGCGCGCGAAGCTGTACACCGGTTCGGGGGATGCCGACGACGATGATCGGATCATCGACCCGGCCACCGAGTCAGCGCGGGTGAGAGCGATGTTCGTCCGCGGGGATTGGACCCGGCGCGGCCTGGGGACACGAATCCTGGAGGCCTGCGAGAACGCTGCCCGCGCGGAGGGATTCACCGACCTCACCCTGGCCGCCACCCTGCCTGGCATGCTGCTCTATGAGAAGTTCGGCTTTCGCACGACCGAGATGGTGACCTTCCCGCTGCCCGATGGCGTCATCCTCGACGGCGCGGTCATGGTGCGGCCGATCTCCTAGTCGGCGGTTCCCAGGTAGGCCGCTTCGCCGTGGAGGGCCAGGTCCAGGCCACCTTCTTCGTTTGCCTCGCTGACCTTGACATTCGTCACCCGATCAATGAGCCACAGCATGCCAATGGTGAAGCCGAACGCCCAAATAGACGAACCCACCACCGCCGCCAGTTGCTTGAGGAAGAACTCGGAATTGCCCGCGAGCAGACCATCGGTCCCGGCGGGATTCCAGGCGAGGCTGGCGAACACGCCAAGCATCACGATACCGATGAAGCCACCCACCCCATGGACACCCCAGACATCGAGTGCGTCGTCCAATCCGGCGCGGTTCTTCAGGGCCACCGCGTAGTAACAGACGACCCCCGACACCAGTCCGATGATGATCGCGGTCACCGGTGAGACGTATCCCGCGGCCGGGGTAATGGTGGCCAATCCGGCGACGGCGCCGGTCAGCAGGCCCACGAAGCTCGGGCGCTTGTCACGCATCCAGCCAACCGCCAGCCAGGCGATGGCGGCGAACGAGGCAGCGATATCGGTATTCAGGAAGGCGACCGCGGTGACGCCGTCAACCTGGAATTCGCTCCCGGCGTTGAAGCC